>JALSLY010000020.1 GCA_026988035.1 Thermotogae bacterium | reverse complement strand
TCGGCGATGACATTGCCTTGCAGGAGCCTCCGCAGCGTAGCGAGGACAGATCCGAAAGACAATTGTCAGAGCCATCAACACTTATCTTTTAAAGTTAAATTAGTATATTAAAATACGATTGTTCGTTATAAAATATCCTGAGGCATATCCACATCAAAAATACACTCTTTCCCTCCCTCAAATGATGCTACTTCATTCAAGTGTTTAGCGATAATCTTTCTCAATCCCACATCACCACTCAACGACATGACCTCCTCGAAATATTTCAACGGCAAGTATACTGGAAATCCTTTGATACCATCATGAGATGGAAATATGATTTTTGTTTTATCCATAGAAATCACTTTCCTCACCAAGTCCGTGCTTATCTTTGGCATATCCCCAAGAAGTAAAAGTATTCCTTCGTGATCTTTTGCCATTGAAACTGCAATTTTTACCGATGTGGATAATCCTCTATCTGCCTTTTCGTTTATCACCACTTTAAAGTTTCTTAGATCAAACAAAGAAATATTTAAAGTCTTTGAAGCTATGAGTACTTTTTCGACATAAATTTTCTTCAAAGCGTCTATTGGCCATTGTAGTAACAGTTTTCCATGGTAATTTTGGGCAAGTTTTTGCTTTCCAAATCTTGTCGAACTACCGGCTGCAAGAATTGCCGCGAGGATCAACCTTCACCAGCAGCCCTTTTGACTGCATCCACAATTTTGAAATACCCAGTACACCTGCACAAATTACCCTCCATACCTTTTTTTATTTCTTCTTCACTTGGATGGGGATTCTTGTTAAGAAATGCTTTAGCAGACATCACCATTCCTGGCGTGCAAAAACCACACTGTATTGCTCCAACTTCCACAAAAGCCTTCTGGATAGGATCCAATTTTCCTTTAGCCGAGAGACCCTCAACCGTCCAAACTTCAGTTTTATCTAATTCCGGTGCAAGCATCAAACACGAAACGACATTCTTGCCATTAACTATTATTGTGCAGGCTCCACACTCTCCCTCTCCACATCCTTCTTTGACACTCTTCATACCGAGCCTTCTCAGAAAATCAAGAGCTCTCTCATCATCTTCGGCTTCCGCTTCTATGTTTTCGCCGTTGAGGTTAAATCGCACCAGCATTTCTCAGAGCCTCCTTTGCCTCTTCGCGATTGGGTTTAACAACATATACCTGCGTGACAAATCTTTTCACTGAATTTATATCTTTCAAGCCGTTGCCAGTTATAAAAAGGATCACACTTTTACCTTTCAATTCATCCTTTATCTTTTTTAATCCGGCATAAGCTGTCGCTCCAGCAGGTTCCGCAAAAACACCTGTTTTCCTAGCAAGCTCCACAATAGCACGCCCAATCTCATCATCTGAAACAGATATAAACTTACCTCCGGATTCTTTCACATATTTACATGCTTTCAAAACGTCTCGGGGTTTTCCCACAGCTATACTATCAGCCATTGAGTGAGCTTCCATATCCCTTGGTTCATCAAAAATTCCAAGTTCAAAGGTTCTCATCACGGCATTCGCTCCTTCAGCTTGAACACCTATTATCATAGGGATCTTGCTGATCAATCCTGCTTTTTTAAGATCACTGAACCCTTTGTATATCGAACTCACAACTGTTCCATCTCCAACGGAAACCATTGCAACATCCGGAATTCTCCAATTTAATTGCAAAGCTGCTTCCATTGCGCCTGTCTTTTTTCCCTCAAGAAGATATGGATTCACTGCAGAGTTACGACAATACCATCCGAATTCCTCTCCAACTTCCATTGAAAGATCGAAGGCTTCATCATAACTTCCATCCACAGCGATCACCGTGGCACCATAAACCAACAACTGTGTTATCTTGGCATCTGGTGCAGATCTGGGAACAAATATCACGCTTTTCACTCCAGAGGCAGCAGACAACCCTGAAAGAGATGACGCTGCATTTCCGGTAGAAGCACAATAAATGGTAGAAATTCCAAGTTCTTTTGCTTTTGCTATTGCCAAGGCACTTGCCCTGTCCTTATAAGAAGCCGTTGGGTTCCTTCCATCATCTTTCACGTAAAGGTTTGACAATCCCAATTCACGTGCTAATCTTCTTTTCTCATAAATAGGTGTGTTACCAACTAAAAGCGGAACTTCGAAATGATTTAAATCAACTGGCAAAAAACGAGAAAACGCCCACATGCCCTTGTGTTCAAGATCAAACTTTTCAACATGCGAAAAATTGTTATACACAACTTCCAGAGTACCAAGCCTGCTTCCACATACGGGACATGTGTATTTTACCTCATTGGATTCATATATTTTCCCGCAATGGATACATCTGAGTTTGTAATTCACTGTAAAACACCACTTATCGCGCGAGTTGGGCATCTCGATTCACAAAGTCCACAGCCAAAGCAAGCATTTAAATCAACGTTAACATGATCGGTAACTTTTATTGCAAAGTACGGGCAAACGTATTCACACAATTTGCAAAGTGTACACTTTTCCAAATCAACGATCGGATTTTTGACAGTAAAATCGGCACGATGAGTCTCAAGTTTCTTTCCAATTGCATCCCTTACCGATTTATAAGCACGTTTTTTCAAGGCATCTTCAAGCTCGTCCACTACTCGCTTGTACTGTTCCTTTCCAAAAATGAGAGCTGATGAAAGCATTCCAACGGCAGAAGCTCCTACTTCCAAGAACTCCACAACATCCTCAGCATTTTTAACTCCTCCTACGCCTATTATTGGAATGTCAAGAGATTGTCTTATTCTTTGAACTATGGAGAGTGCCACTGGTTTTATAACAGGGCCTGACATCCAACCATACCTGTTCTCGGATCCAAGTGGTGGATTGCCAGTCTTCGGATCAACATAGTAAGCAGGACCAAGAGAGTTCACAGCCACAACTCCACTAGCTCCAGCCCTCGTAACAACCCTTGCAAATTCTACTGGATCTGGCATATGAGGACTAATTTTCATGAATACAGGTTTTTGAGCAAGTTTTGAAGCAGTTCGTGCCACTTCAGCGATCGGATCCAGATCCTTCCCAACGTAGTGGGTAGATATCTCAAAGGCATCTCCAAAGTCCTTCAATTTTGGTATCAACCATTCTATCTGCTCTTTAGAGTATCCTATACTTATTATCTTTGGGACTTCCAAAGATTGTATCCCAGGTAAGAATTTTTCTATCCATTCATTTGGTCCATATTCAGACCACAGTTCTGCATTCACAACGTAGTCCCTTGTAGCAACTATACAAGGTCTCGGAACTTTGGCAGCTTTAGTGGATATGGTCTTTGTAACCATTCCTCCAACGCCAAGAGAAGCGATGTATTTCATCTTTGTGTCGTCCCCGGTTAAAGGACCAGCGGCCGGCAAAAGCGGATTCTTGAACCTTATTCCTGCTATCTCAGTGGATAAATCCATGCGCATTCACCCCCATAATTACAGTTTTTTCCACAGATTTTTAGCCATCTTTTGAGAAATTTTTCTAATTTCTTTCTCGTCAAAAGTTTTTATCTCACCATCGATCATTATCGGCTTACCGGCCACGTAAAGCGAATTTACCGAAGCTTCCGTTATTCCAAAAAACAGATGATCGTAGAAGTTTTCATAAGTGATAGGAGTTGCCGGTTTGTAATCAACAACAGAAATATCAGCGACAAATCCCGGCTTGACTTTTCCAAACCTTTCTTTAAGATGGTTTGTGGCAAGTTCGTAAGAATTGTCTACAACATTTTTTATATCAGAAGACGAGAAAGCAAGCGAATCCTTATTCAAATGCTTCTGGCTCAAAGCTAAAAGTCTGAAATCAAAAGCCGGCGAAAAACCAAATCCATCATTTCCAAGCGCAACTTTTGCATCGCCTCTTTTGAATTTGGCAAGATCAGGTATTCCAACAGCGTTGTTCATGTTAGACTGTGGATTCACCACTATAAATCCACCTTTTTTGGATATCATTCGAACTTCCTCATTGTTTACGTGAATACAGTGAGCGTATATGGAATTTTCAATGAGTAGATTATAGTGATCAAATCTCTCAATTATCCTCATGTTGTGGTTATTTATCGAATCGAGTTCATCTTCAAGACCTTCAGCAACGTGAACGTGAATTGGTATTTTCCCATTGCAGATCTCTGAGATCCTTTCAAGTGTTCTATCACTCAAAGTAAAAGAGGCGTGAAGGCCAATCATACCAGAAGAATGTGCATCACTCTTGCTTTTCTCATAAAAATTTACATTCTCTTCCAAGGCTTCCATCTGCGTCCCATCTCTGTCACTCGTTTCAAAACAAAATACTCCACGCATTCCAGCAAGATCGACAATTGCATTTTTCAAAATACCAAGAGAGCCCTTTATATAATTTGGACTGGAGTGGTGATCAAAAATCGTTGCAATTCCATTATGGATAAAGTTCGCAGCTGCAATCATGGCACTGATTTGAATTTCTTCGACTCCAAGTGATTTGTCAAGTTTCCACCACAATTGCTTTAATATTTGTGTAAAACTCATTGGGTGAAATTCAACACTCATTCCCAAAGCTAATGTAGAATAAACATGAGTATGTGCATTCACCCATGCTGGCATTACAAGCCTACCATTTAAATCTCTCTCCATATAACCATGAAAGAGCTCCATTTCTCCAACATCTACGATCTTTTCACCTTCAACGGTTATATACCCTTTGTCTATAAATTTGTCACCAGTATAGATCATCGCATTTCCGAGTGTGTACGCCAAAAAACAGGCCCCCTCTCGATAAATTTTCCCTTGCTTCTGCTGATGAACTCTCCGTCTTTGACAACAAAATTACCTCTCACAATGGTTGAAACAAACTTTCCTTTTAATTTCATGCCTTCATATGGCGTGTAATCAGCATTTGTATGCAAAGAATCAATTGTGACTCTCCATTCGCTGTTTGGATCGAAGATGACAAGATCGGCATCTACCCCAGGAAGTATTCGTCCTTTATTGGCAAGACCAAATGTATCAGCCACATTCGTGCTCTGCATCTTCACTAACAAGTTTAAGGGCATCAAGCCTTCTTTCACAAAAAGTGTGTAAAGGAGCGAAAAAGCAGTTTCAACCCCACCTATGCCATTTGGCATAGAATCGTAATTGCTCTCGTTCTCAAGTTTTTCTTTTTTCATAAATGGGCAGTGATCTGTCCCAACAGTTGAAAAAATCCCATTTACAAAATATCCCTTCATTAGTTGAAGATCGAGTTTAGATCTAAGAGGTGGAACAAGAGTGTGAAGCACTACCTCAGTGGAATTATTTTCGTATACGGAGTCATCCAAAACCAAATACTGTGGACAAGTTTCAAGTCGGAGATTTGAAGGAATCCCATATGCTTTTAGCAATTGAATCGATCTTCCACTTGAATTATGGACAATGTAAGCTTGACCACCTGTAAGCCTTGCAAATGTTCCTATTCTCGAAACAGCTTCGGCCTCGGATTCGTACGGATGAAAAAACGGTAAATCTTTTGGAAAACGCTTTCCAATCCCAGAAATCCTGTGGATTATGATTGGATCATTTTCAGCATGGAATGTGATAACTGCGCCCAAGTCCTTGGAACTCTTCAAAAGATCAAAAATGTATCCATCTCCCGTCATTCTATTGGAAAGGCTGTAAGTTGTAAAGCATTTTACGCTGTTAAGCCCAAGAGCGAGTGTACGATGTATTAGTTCCATTGCCGGAATATTTGGATGTGCAACCGTCATGTGAAAAGAATAATCAACATGTGAAGATGATGCGAGTTTCAACCTCTGAGAAAATTTTTCCTCTATTTCTGAATCCTCCGTAACTGGATCTAAAAAATCTATAAAAGTTGTTACTCCACCGAAAGCAGCACTTCTTGAACCAGATTCAAAATCGTCGGCTGACCTGTACTTTCCAAGGTTGAGTGCAAAATGCACATGAGGATCAATCAAGCCTGGCAAAATGTAAAAACCGTTTGCGTCATAAATCTCCGCAGCGTCGAGTATTTGACTCGACACTGTAGAGATCTTTCCATCCTTTATATAAACATTTGCTTTATAAGAACTGAATCCATCAAAGATCTTTCCATTAACAACCGCAAGATCGTTCAAGGTCGTCCTCCCATTGTTAGAACCATCACCGCCTTAGCTGTGTGAAGCCTATTTTCTGCTTCATCGAAAACTATAGAATGAGGACCATCTATGACGGAATCGACAACTTCTCTCCCTCTATCAGCCGGAAGTGCATGCATGTAGACTGAATTCCTTTTTGTTAATCCCATTCTTCTTTCATCACATTTCCAATCTTTGTGCTGCCTTACTTTTTGCATGATCTCATCTTTGTGTTGTTCTGCCTCCATAGGATTTTCTATGGTAAAGAATCCACCCCAGGATTTTGGAATGACAACATCAGCATCCACGAAAGCTTCGTCCATGCTATGTGTGATCTCAAGCTTTCCACCGCTCTTTTCGGCATTTTCCTTTGCTTGTTTTACAATATCAGGCATGAGATCAAATCCTTCAGGATAAGCAAGTGTTACATCCATTCCATAACGTGTAAACAGTAATATTTGTGATTGAGGAACAGAAAGTGGTTTTAAATGACTTTCGGCATAAGCCCAACTTATTCCAACTTTGAGGTGACGAAGATCTTTTCCAAATCGTTCCTGAATTGTCATCAAATCTGCCAAAACTTGCATCGGATGATAAATATCATCCTGCAAGTTTAAGACAGGTATGTCAGAATTTTCTGCAAGTCCTCGAAGATATTTGTTTCCAACTCCAAATTGGCAATGTCTTACCGCTATTGCGTGTCCAAACCTGCTCAAAACTTTCGCGGTATCGGCAACTGTTTCACCATGATGCGCTTGCATTTTGTCAGGAGAGAGAAAGTTTCCGTGTCCTCCAAGTTGAGTTATCCCCGCTTCTATAGAGTTTCTCGTTCTGGTTGACTCATCGTAGAAAATCATGAAAACTGTTTTATACGCAAGAAGTGGATGAGGTTCACCTGTTGCAAATTTTCTTTTGAGGTCAAATGAAGTATCCAACATGAGATCTATCTCTTCTTTTGTGAACTCCTGAGTTGTTATGAAATCTTTTCCTCTCAACAACGAGCTCATTTTTTACCTCCTTTAACACGTAAGTATTAACAATGAATTGACAACATGATCTAATTTCTACGATACAACTTGTGGAAAGTACGCATAAAATGCTGCAGCTTTTACAAGATGTTCAACTGGTGCTTGGTCATCTGGACCATGCGCGTATATTTCATTAGCTGGTCCGAATCCAACTGTTGGAATTCCAAAGAGTCCAGCTGTGGCAACACCATTTGTGGAAAAATTCCATTTGTCGATCTTGGGATCAGATTTAAAAAGAGCTTTGTAAGTTCTAACGGCCGACTGAACGATATCCGAATCCTCGTCCATAACCCATGTCCTGAAGTATTTTTCAGAGGAGTACTTATTTCCAGTATAGGCAAGGCCATCGTAAGTCTGCTCAAGTATTTCAGCTTCTACACCAGCTTCATTTATGATCTTTTTGAACTCAGCAATCGCTGTTTCTTTTGTTTCTCCCTTTGTGAGCCTGCGATCTATATGTATCGTGCACTCGTCAGCAACGGCATTCTCTGATGGTGACTTGAAAAAAATCTGCGAAACAACTGCTGTACCTTTACCAAGGAAAGGATCTGGCTTGAGTTCGTTGTTTAGTTTCTCAATTCCCAAAACGATTTTTGCCATTTTGTATATCGCGTTGTCTCCCATTTCTGGCATTGCAGCATGAGCCGATCTTCCTTTAGTACGAATCTTAACTTCTATCCTTCCTCTATGACCACAGTAAATGTTGAGATTCGTTGGCTCAGTAATGACCACATAATCAGGTCTAAGCCCGCTTTCTTTGACTATATATTGCCACGGTAAGCCATCACACGCTTCTTCCATAACAGAGCCCACAACATAAAGAGTGTAATCACCTTCAAGGTGCAGATCTTTTATGATCTTTCCCGCGTAGACCATTGAAGCCATACCAGCTTTCTGATCTCCAGCTCCTCTACCATAGACGACTCCGTCTTCGAGTTTTCCTTTGAACGGATCATACTTCCATTGTGTGCGATCTCCAACTCCCACTACATCGATGTGTGCATCCATCGCTATGATGGTTTTTCCGCTACCTATTCGACCGAATATATTTCCAAGTCCATCGGTCTTCACTTCATCAAAACCTACTTTGCGCATTTCTTCTGCTATCCTGTCAACCACTTCTTTTTCTTCACCAGAATAACTCGGAATGGCGACAATATCACGCAAAAATTGTGTCACTTCTTTCTCATACTCTTTGGCTTTTTGCATAATCCTATCTGTAAGTTCTTCACTCAAAGAAATTCCCTCCCTCCAATTTTGGCCTTAACTTATATTCTACTCTATTTTTTCTTGGATTTTTTGGCTTTTTTCCCTCTTCTCTCTTCTAATTTCGAAACTCTTTCGAGTTCTTTGCATACAAGATAATTTACAGATCCTTTTGGATAATTCATAAGTTTGTTCATTTTCCCAGCTGGCTTCCCCATTGCAATTTCTATAGCCTCATCAACAGTACTTACCGCCCATATATGGAATTTGCCTTTTTCCACCGCCTCAACAACTTCAGAGCTAAGAACAAGATCATTCACGTTCAAAGCTGGAATTATAACTCCCTGTTCACCTGTGAGACCTTTATCACGACAAACTTTAAAAAATCCTTCTATTTTATATGGAATGCCCCCAACAGGCTGAACTTCCCCGTTTTGATTTATAGAACCCGTAACAGCAAGATGCTGCTTTATAGGAACTTTGGACAGCGCTGAGATCAAAGCAAGTGTTTCTGCAAGAGAAGCACTATCACCGTCCACCATAGAGTATGTTTGTTCAAAACTCAAAGTGGCCGCAAGAGAAAATCTATCCTTTTGGGCATACTTGGAAGAGAAATAGCTTGAAAGTATAAGAACAGCTTTGGTAAATATCTTCCCGGACATGTTAGCCTCTCTCTGAATATCAACGACTCCCTGATCTCCAAGATGCGTTTTTGCTGTGATTTTGACCGGTAAGCCGAAGGGATGCTCGGAAGTCTGCAAAACTGTGAGACCGTTTATTTGACCAGTAAACTCTCCTGAGGTATCTATCATGATTTCTCCCCGCTTTACATACTCGAGCATATGATCTTCCTCAAGAGAATGACGATTTTCGATAGCATTTAAAGCTTTATCCACCGACGCGGCATCTATAATTCGCTTGTTTGAAAGTCTGGCCTTTCGATCGCTTTCTATCAAAAGTGCCATGATCTTATTGGGCTGAGCAGACAATTTATCCTTCTTTTCTACGAGACGCATGCCGTACTTCAAAATCTCTTCCATACCACTTCTGTTCAAATGAAGCAACTTTTTAGATTCAACTATGGATCTCAATAGCTGGAGATAATATTCAATTCCTTTTTCATCGGCTTTCAGCTCCCAATCAAAGGGTGCTTTTATTTTGAAAAATTTTCTGAAGTCTGCTTCGTACTCATAAAGAACATTATAGACAAACGAATCTCCTATTAATATTATTTTAAGATTAGCCGGTATGGGTTCCGGATTAATAGTAACTGTTATTCCATAGCCAAGATGATCTTGAATATTCTCAATTTTCAAATTTCCGCTGTTAAGAAGTCTCTTAATACCACTCCAAGCAAATGGTGCTCTGAGTACATCTTCAGCATTTAGTATTAGAAAGCCACCATTTGCGCGATGAAATACTCCAGGGCGTATGAACCTAAAATCTGTTTGAAGGCTTCCCATCGTCGAATAGTACTCAACTTTACCAAACAAGTTGGCATAAGTAGGATTGAATTCCTCTATCACAGGTGCACCTTTGGTTTCAGAATTGTCCACTATGATGTTTACATCGTACCTAGCCATAAATTTATCCTTGTCAGTTTGTTCATCTCTAAGAATGGAAATATTGTTTAAAACGTCATTCTTTATCATTTTTATGTGTTCTACAGCATTTGCGTTTCTTTTAAATTTGGCTATGAGTTCATCAAAAATAGGATTTATGGCAAATTTGGCAATTTCTCTATCCAACTTATCCATTTTTGATTTCAATTCTCGATCCAAATTTCTCGATTTATGAAGAGTGCCATCGACAAGTCGTTTGACTTTTATAATATTGTCTTCGTATTCTTTTCTCTTGTCGGGAGCAAGTTTTTCGTAATCTTCCTGAGCTAATGGCTTTCCATGTGCAACAGGAACTGTGATGATACCTGTTGGCCCTATCTGAACGGCAAATCCAAGTTCTAAACTTTTTTGATTTAAACTATCCCAAAGTTCCTTCTTTTTGGTGGCATATTTTTCTTCAAGATTACCTCTGTGTTTTTCATAATCACTACTGCTAAAAGCCCTTTTTATGGAATCTAAAACCTCTTTTTTTAGATCTGAAATAGTAGATTTAAATTCCTGAGCGCGCCCTGCTTCAAAAGATATGGCTTTGGGTGAAAGAGGATCAACAAAATTGTAAACGTATACCCAATCCTCAGGAGTTGCCATTTTAGATGAGGCTTGCTTCAAAAATTCTCTTACAAAAGTATGCCTACCGCTTCCTGTGGTTCCTACAACAAATACATTGTAGTTTGTGTTATCCAAACCAAGCGCATCACTGAGCGCCTCATAAGCTCGATCTTGATAAACGAAACTCGATTTCAATTTAACTTCTTTCGTGGATTTTGGTAGCTTAAATCCTGAAAGATCTATTTTGAGGTCATGCGCAGAAAGTTCTCTCATCCTATTTCCTCCCTTCTGTCTACATATATAGTTTACCATATAGCAAAAATATAACATTTTGGAGTATCTTTTGTTGTATAATCTTTGAAATTCACTCAATGGAGGCAGAGAAAATGCATGTGGGAATAATAGGTGTCGGAAATATAGGATCAATAATCGCCGATCTTCTACTAAAGCAAGGACATGAATTACATTTGATCAACAGGCATGTGGATAAGCTAAGAAAATATGAAGGAATTGCTAATACATACTTAGACGTAGAAAAATTACCAGAAGTGGATGCTTTGTTTTTATGCGTAAAACCTCAAGATGCCCTTGGAGCTTTAAAAAAAATCCCGAGTTCTAAGCATAGAAGATTGTTTATCAGTACGGTAACAGGATTCACAATTGGAGAAATAACTTCGTATGTGAATGACGATGTTACAAGAATAATGCCCAACATACCAATTTCAATAGGTAAAGGCGTTATAGGCATATCTTACAGTAAGGAATGCTCAAAAAGAAAAGACGAAATTCAAAGGTTACTGACGCCATTTGGAAAATTGGTGGAGGTAGACGAGTCACTATTTCCAGCCGTGACCGCATTAAGTGGAAGTGGGCCAGCGTTTATCTTCGTGATCATAGAATCCCTAGTGGATGCGGGATTAAAACTTGGCTTACCCTATGAAACGGCGATGAAACTTACCATTGAGACATTTCGAGGATCAGCCGAACTTCTTGAGCAGGAGGGAAAACATCCTGGAGAGTTGAGACACATCGTTACTTCTCCTGCTGGAACCACAATAGAAGGTATCTACTCTCTTGAACGAGAAGGATTACGAGGTACGATAATGAAAACCATATTCGATACCTACAAACGTGCATTGGAGCTACAGAAAAGCTGATGTGACAAAAAAGACCGCCCATTCTTTATGGAACAGGCGGTGGTGAGGAGAAAGCGTTAAAAACTCAAACTAAACCGTGACCCCCAAGTATGCTTGTCGGACATCATCACTCTCGAGAAGCTTTTTCCCCTTTCCCTCAAGAACTATTTTCCCTGTTTCAAGAACATAACCATAATCTGCAATTGCAAGGGCAGCTGCAGCATTTTGTTCAACAAGTAGAACGGTTTTTCCTTCTTGCTTGATTTTCTTTATAACATCGAAGACTTCTTTAACCAATAATGGTGCTAAGCCCAGTGAAGGCTCGTCCATCATCAAAATTTTGGGGTCGCTCATAAGTGCTCGTGATATGGCAAGCATTTGTTGTTCACCACCAGAAAGTGTACCACCCATTTGTTTGAGACGCTCTCCAAGTCTTGGAAACAAGTCAAGTACCCAATCAAGATCCCTTTTTATCCCTTTCTCGTCTTTTCTGAAATAAGCTCCCATACGGAGATTCTCTTCAACAGTTAGATTGGGAAATATTCTTCTTCCTTCAGGTGCTAAAGCTATTCCTGACTTGACAATTGCATCAGCTCTCATATGGATTATTTCTTTCCCATCATAAATTATTTTTCCCTTTTTCGATCTCACCAGCCCAATGATTGCACCCAGAGTTGAACTTTTTCCAGCACCGTTAGCACCTATGAGGGTGACTATTTTACCTTCATTTACAGTTATGCTTATACCCTTGACAGCATGTATTGCTCCATAATGAACGTTCAATTCCTCAACCTTTAGGATCTCAGACATATATCTCATCTCCAAGGTAGGCTTCTATGACTTTTTTGTTATTTTGAATCTCTTTTGGCAAGCCATGAGCAATTATCTTGCCATAATCGAGAACATATATTCTCTCGCATATACCCATAACAAACTTCATATCATGTTCTATCAACAGAATCGTTAGCGAAAATTTTTTCCTTATGTTTTCTATAAACTCTAAGAGCTCATGAGTTTCCTGTGGATTCATGCCGGCTGCAGGTTCGTCTAAAAGCAGTAGCGATGGCTTTGTCGCAAGGGCACGTGCTATCTCGAGTTTTCTCTGCGGTCCATAGGGAAGAGCCGAAGCACTGAGATGTGCATACTTTTCCAATTCTACTGCTTTTAAAAGTTCTAAAGCATGGCTCTTCATCTCTTTTTCCATTTTCAAATAATCAGGTGTTTTCAAAATCGCACTCCAGAACCAAGGTTTCCATCGTGGGCGTGGGTACTCTTCGGGATCATGCTTGTGCAACGCTTTTCGAGCTGCAAAATTAGTCAACCAAGAATGTTCTCCCACCAAAACATTCTCAAGCACAGTCATTTCAGAAAAAAGTCGTATATTTTGAAATGTTCTTGCTATCCCGAGATGTGTTATAACATGTGGTTTCATTCCTGTTATGTCCATACCGTTAAAAATTACGTTTCCAAACGTTGGCCTGTAAATGCCAGTTATCATGTTGAATATGGTGGTCTTACCGGCACCGTTAGGACCTATGAGACCAACAAGTTCTCCTTTGTTAAGATAACCGTTAAAAGAATCAACGGCTGTCAATCCCCCAAACTTAATAGTTAGATTTTCGAGCTTAAGTACCGATTTTTTCTCGCTAATCTTGATCACCCACTTTCTTTAAAAAGAGGTTGTAAAGGTACTGCCAGCTCAGTTCCTTTTTGCCCATGACACCTCTGCGCCAAAAGAGCATAATAAGTATAAAAACTGTCGCAAAGATCAGCATACTCATCCCGGGTATCCCTGGAATGGTAATTCCAAAAAAGTTCATAGGAGACTCCACAATTCTAAGCCATTGAGCCGCTATTGCAAAGAAAATAGCTCCCAGCACGGCACCGGATATGCTCCCAAGACCTCCAAGAACTATCATTATAAGCACGTAAAAAGTCAGCATTATTCCAAGGCTGGTTGGTCTTGGATCTATAGTTGTAAGCCAATGAGCGTAAAGGGCGCCTCCAATTCCAGCAAAAAATCCACTCACCACAAAAGCAGTCAACTGATGTTTAAAAACGTTTATTCCCATTGCTCGCGCAGCAACGGTGTCCTCCGAAAGCGCTCGAAGAGCGCGCCCATAGCTGCTAAATTTTAAGCTTCCTATTACTATGATAGTTACAAGCAACCATCCCCAGGACCACCAAACAGTGGTATATGGGGGTATTCCCTTTAATCCAAGTGCTCCGTTGGTAATAGAATACGAATTTTGTATGACGATTCTTATTATTTCACCAAAAGCAAGTGTGGCAATTGCAAAATAATCACCTGTCAATCTTAGAGATGGATAACCAACTATAAACGCAAAGAAAGCAGCAACTATTCCACCAATGATTGTGGCTGGTAAAAAACCTATTTGTATGCTATTCAACGGCCAAATCAGAGGTTCAATGAAAAAGGACATCGCTTTTTGTTGAATTGGTAAAGTTAAGAGTGCAGCGGTATATGCTCCCACAGCTATGAATCCAGCGTGTCCAAGTGAGAAAATTCCAGTTACACCATTGACAAGTGTATAACTAACAGCCATGATGGCGTATATAGCTATTAAAGTTATTATTCTTGACCAGTAATCACCGAACGTGTTATCTGCAAAAAGTAGAAAAAAACCACTTCCGATCACAAAGATCGTTGTGAGTATGAAATTCGTTCTAACTGATATACGCTTCATACTATCACACCTTCTGCTCTGAGTAGACTTTAAATATGCCCGAAGGTCTAAACATCAGCAGAACGATCAAAATAACATAAGCAAAGGCATCTCTGTAACCCGCGAGATTAGGGAATAAGCCAACTATGAGTATCTCTACCATACCCAATAAAAATCCTCCAACAAGCGCTCCAGGAACAGAACCGATACCACCTATAACAGCCGCAATAAAAGCTTTAAGACCCGGCACAAAGCCCATATAAGGTTGAACTTGAGGGTATCTCATAGCCCACATTATTCCCGAAGTTGCCGCTAACATTGAACCAATGATAAAAGTCAAACTTATTATGTTATCAACGTTAGCTCCCATTAAACTCGTCGTAGGAATATCCACCGATATAGCTCTCATGGCAATTCCGATTTTTGTTTTGTACAGAAGCCATACAAGTGCTAACATGAGAAGAAGTGTGACACCCAAGATAAAAAAAGTTAAAACCTGAATTCTTGTATGACCAATGATCAAAATCCTTGAGAAAAACTTTGGATACAAATTAAATGACTTAGGTATTCCACCAAATACAACAACTGCTAAACTTTCCAAGAAAAAAGACATACCTATAGCTGTGATAAGTGAAGAAATTCTTGGAGCATTTCTTAAAGGTCGGTATGCAACTCTTTCAACCATAAAGCCGAGTGCTCCAGCACCAACAATGCCAACTATAAATCCTAACCACCAAGGCATGGTAAAAGCTGATATGAAGTAGAAAGCAAAGTATACTCCCATCATAAGAATATCTCCATGTGCAAAATTGATCAACCTAAGTATGCCATAAACCATGGTGTATCCCACAGCTATCAGTGCATACAATCCCCCCAGCAAAATTCCATTTATAAGGTCTTGTATCAAGTTAGAGGCAGACACTCACGATCATCTCCTTTTGAGAAAAGGAGGGAGTAGCATACTCCCTCTAATTTTACGGATTTATAGTTGTAACGTAAGTAAATTTCCCGTTTTTGACTTCATTAACGACTGCAGATTTTATCGTATTGCCATATTTATCGATCGTGATGTAGCCAGTAGCTCCTTCGAAATTCTTAGTATTTCTCAGTGCTTCAGCAATTTTCGCTGGATCAACCGAATTCGCGCGTTTTATGGCATCCCTTAGAAGCAAGTAAGAATCAAATCCTAATGCAGCTAGAGCAGAAGGAGACGCTTTATAGATTGATTCATACTTCGCAACGAATTGTTTACCAACAGATGTAAAAGGATGAGACGCATTAAAATGAGACGTGTAATATACACCATTCACGGCACTTCCACCAATTTTAATGAGCTGTGGTGCTTCTGCACCATCACCCGCAAGAATTGGTCCGGTGTAACCGAGCTGCCTTGCTTGTCGAGCCATAAGAGCAATTTCTGGATAATATCCGGGAACATAGAGAACATCTGGGCTTTTGGCAAGAGCATCGGTAAGTTGAGCACTAAAATCTTGATCACCCGATTGGTAAAATTCTCTGAATACTTTTCCACCCTTGGCAACAAAATCTTTTATGAAGAAATTTGACAATCCAACAGAATAATCCTGGACCACATCTGTAAAAACGACTGCCGTCCTTGCTTTTAAATTCTTATAAGCGAATACTGCTGCAACATGACCCTGGAACGGATCGATAAAACATGCTCTGAAGATGTAATGTTTTCCTTGTGTAACAAGTGGATTAGTCGAAGCTGGTGACAACATCGGGATATGTTTCTGCTCGGCGATTGCCCCTCCTGCAAGAGAGTGAGAGCTGGCTATTTCACCTATTATGGCTGCGACATGGTTATAGTCTATAAGACGACTGACAACGTTTGCAGCTTCTGTCTTGTCAGAACGATTGTCTGCAACAACGAGCTCTATTTTCTTGCCGAGCACATCAGGATAAAGCGTTTGAGCGATCTTGACACCTTGAAGTGTCATCTCTCCAAACGCGGCGATATTTCCCGTCATTGGAAAAGCGACTCCTATTTTGATCGTCCCCGCAGCAATAGCTACGGTCATAAGCAATACAGCAATACTTAGTACGATAAGTACCTTCCTCATATCAATCCCTCCCTTTATCCTCGCCCTGTTTGGGCTGCGTTAAATTTGTTTTATTTTACACCACAAAGAAACATATGTCAACATTTAGCTCCTTATAGTTTGTGATATCAAGAAATCTTATAAAATATTTTATATTTCCGAAACATACTGCGCATGAAAAGGATATGAGGCTGTATCCATTTTGTGAAAAACTACATAAAATAACAGGGTAGCAAATTGCTACCCTGTTATTATCTTTATCTTACGCAGAAAAATTTACAATTCGAATTTTTCGATAAATGCTTTATAGGCAAGATAAGAATGGTAAAGGTCTGCCTTTGAAGCTATTTCATAAGGAGAATGCATCCCCACAAGTGCTGGTCCTGTATCAATAACATGCATGCCATGTTCTGCAAAATATTTCGAAATTGTCCCGCCTCCACCAGCGTCTACTTTTCCGAGCTCTCCAGGCTGCCACGCTACTTTATTGTCGTTAAACAATTTTCTTATTTTCCCAACGAATTCCGCATCAGCATCATTTGCTCCTGCTTTACCATGAACCCCTGTGTACTTTGTTACGACTATACCGTGGCCTAACAAAGCGGCATTGTTTATCTCATGAACTTCTTTGAAGGTCGGATTGACCGCCGCACTAACATCTGAAGATAAAACTGCCGTGCTACTCAACATATCTTCCAAGAACAAATCCATATCCTGCTTGCGCACGCTTAGGATCTTTTTGATCGGTGGTATCCAAAATTGATTCTTCGCACCTGTGCTACCATCACTTCCTATTTCTTCTTTATCGAAAAATATAACAGCCGTCGGCCTGGAAATAGTCTTGGCGTCCAAGATAGCCTTCAAACTTGCATAAGCACAGATCCTATCATCTTGCCCATAAGCAGCTATCATGCTACGATCAAATCCCATCTCCCTGGGCTCTAATGCAGGAACCAGTTCCAACTCAGCACTGGTAAGATCCTCTTCCACAATTCCATACTTCTCATTCAATATCTTAAGAATATTCAACTTTATTGAGGAATCGATCTCCTCAAAAGTTATCGGTTTCGATCCAAGTATAAGATTTAACATTTCCCCATTTATATCTTTGAATTTTTTATCTGGGTTGTTTTCTAAATGAGGCAGCAAATCACTTATTACAAATATAGGATCTTTCGGATCATTTCCAATATTGATCTTTACGGCTTCGCCACTTTCTTTGATAACAATTCCAACCATCGCAAGCGGAATGTTAAACCACTGGTATTTTTTTATTCCGCCATAGTAATGTGTTTTAGCAAGAGCAATACCTGTATCTTCATAAACAGGTCTTGGTTTAAGATCTATTCGAGGCGAATCTATATGAGAAGCTATGATGTTGAAACCTTTCTCCAATTTTTTTGGAATTCTATAAATCGCTATTGCCTTCGATCTATAAACCTTATAAGCTTTAACTTCGCCTTTTAGATTAGATTTTTCTATCGGGACGTAACCTTCTCTCTCAAGGAGTCTAACCGTTTCTTCAACTAAAGTTCTTTCTGTTTTTCCTTTTGATATAAAATCCATGTATCCAGAGGTGAATTTATCTACTACTCTTGGGCCAAGTCCCTTCCAGGCATTTTGTGGCGAAAATGCAAGCTTCTTCTTAAGATTTTCATACTCTTTTTTTGACACTTTGCTCCCTCCTTCAATTTTTTTGGCAAAAAATAAAAGTATCGTTCTTAAATTTTCTTCATGTGAGAACCCAAATCTACTATAAGCTTCACTTCACCCACACCCATATTTAAACTCTCTGCTATTCTCTCTACAGTCCAATTTTTTTCTTTTAGATCCAGCACCTTTTCTTCTTTGGTAAGAGGTCTTGCTTTAACTTTTTCTTTTAGCCCAACAGTTTGGTTCACACCCAATGTACGATCTCCAGGTTCAGCATTTTTTCTTTCTTCTTTAAAAGCAGAAGACACATGTTTAGAAAAGAGATTCTTAGCATCCGAGATGGCTTCACTGAGCTTCATGTATTCAGCATTGGCACTACGAACAGTTGATTTTAACTGTATAATTTTACGTTCAATGGTGTCAACGTTAACACTCGTCACATGCTGAATTTTGCCGATCAACTCAGATATATCATCGGTATCAAAAACATTCACACTCTCACGCTTTTTCAAAATTACAATAAGGGCTATTATCAGTGGCAAGGCTCCGACGATTATGCCGAATGCAAACCACAAAAATTCGTTCACTTTTTATATTCAACCTCCGGGAATTCAAGATTCATAGGGCCTTTCCATATTAATTTGTTTCCATTCACACTTGTGGGAGTTGGTAAAGCAGAAATGAGTTTGCTCCCTTCAGGCAGAACAAATATTACTTTGGAATTTTTATCCAACTTCATTTCAGCTTTTCCCATGGCTATCTTTACATGATTGTCTGTTGAACTAACAAGCCCCGACACGATACCATTTTCCTCTATTTGAAGAGTGGTTGCATTTTTAGCCGTCATGGTGGATTGATAACTCAAAGCTTTAATCGGTTTTTTCAGTGATTTTGACAACTTTGCGAATATATCATTATAAGCCTTTAATTTGTCTTTATTGCTAAGAGATCTAAATCGATCCATGGTCTTTTTCAATTCTTCTGGTTTATCAAAAAGAAAACGAGCAACGGTATGTATAGAAACAGCTGTAGAGTTGTTACTGAAGATGTACTCTGATGCGTAATAAGTCTGTTTGTAAGGCGCTTTGTTCCTATTCATCATAAAAAATTGATAGATCATGACAGCTCCTAAGACTGCCACCAATATCCATAAAAATCGGTTGTAACGAGACATTGATGCACCTCCGAGTTTATTTCAAATGAATTTTTTTCCAGTATTCCACAAGATAGTTTCCAAGGTATTGAACCTCTTCTATTGAGTCAAACTTAGATACCTCTTCTTCAAGAATCTCTTTGAATGTTCGTTTGTCAGAATTACACGGACTTTCTCTTTCTTTTAGAAATGTCACTTTTTCACTTACCAATCTTTCAAAAACTTTATCCATGATCCTGTCGATCATGGCATCAATAAGAATGTTGAAATCAGCGGCATTTCTTTCTTCCTTTCTCTTTTTGTAAGAGAAAAACGAATCTACCACACTTTCCCCCCTTTTTGATAACCTCCTGACAAATATAATTACAATATTATTTTATCATAACAGCTCTATCAAAAAATTCAAATCGCATCAACAAAGACACTCATAAAACCCCATAAAAGCTCTCATGATACTTGAACGCTTTGATTCCAAATGATTCTACGAATTTTACCATTTCATCCTCAAAAAATTTTTCGCTTTCGTCATGTTCCACGATAACAAGCGAAAGGTTGGCACTAATGGCTTTTATCATTTCATGATACGTTATATCACCAGTCACATACACATCTACTTTAGCTTCCAATGCTTTTTCTATGAACTCTGAACCAGAACCGGAACATATTGCCACTCTATGAACTTTATGTGGGCCAGTGGGGGCAAGTCTCACCATCCTGGATTCAAATGCCCTTTTAACAAAGTAAGCGAATTCGCGTATATCCATAGGTTCAACTTCTCCAACACGCCCTATGCCAGAATTATTTCCCAAAACACTTGGTACAAGTGGGGCAACATTGAACATTTTCAGCTTCTTCGCTAACGCATCATTCAATCCTCCAACCGCAGAATCGTAGTTAGTGTGTGCTGCATAAAGTGTGATGTTATTCATGATAGTTGTGTATATCATATCACCTATTGGATCTTTGGTAGTTAAACGTTTTATTCCCTTGAAAAGAAGGGGATGATGTGTCAAAACCAATTGACATTCATTAGCCACTGCTGTTTTCAAAGCTTGTGGTGTTGGATCGAGACTTACAAGTACGCTCGATAGTTCTACATTTGGGCCTTCTATCTGAATACCTGAATTATCATAATCTTCTTGAAGTGCAAGAGGCGCAAACTTCTCCAACTCATCCAAAAGTTCTCTTACCAACATCTTGTTATCCTCCAAACTTAATTTTCTATTTTCAAACCTCGTTTCGAGACGTTAAGTTCCATTTTTTTCCAACCACTCGGAATCTGCGGATCAGCACGACCTATAACACCTATAGAAGGACCAGAGCCACACAGAAACGTGGGAAGGTTGAGATGAAAATTTAGATATTCAAAGAACCTTTTCGCCTCCGGATGTGATAAAAGGCGTAACCTTTGGTGCAATTTATCTTCAAAGCCTTCTTTGATGATCTTTCCATTTGCAAACCCGGCAAGCAAAATTCCGAGTCTTTGAAGATTAAAGACAGCTTGAGAAAGCAAAACTTTTTTCTGAAGTGCCCCTCTTGCCTCCTCGGTTGAAGTCTCGAAAGGCGGAACAAAAACAGTCAAAAATTTAAAAGGAGTATCTATCTCGAGCGAAGTGTACCCTTTAGAGGTGAAGGCACTAACCCTTAAACCCCCATAAACAGCCGGCGCAACGTTGTCAGGATGCCCCTCCAACTCAACGGCTTTGTTGAAAACAAAACGCAAATCGATCGAACCTGTAAAAGCCATGATCGCTCCTAATGCAGAAACTATAGCTGCGGCACTCGAACCCAACCCTTTACGAAGAGGTATCACACTACGTTTTACGATGCGAATATTCATACTCTCCCCTTTTTCTTTTAAAAAGGCTTTCACGGTCTTCGCGATCAAGTCTTCTCCAGAAAGAGGTATCCCTTTTTCGAACACTTCAAAATGATCGTTTTCTTCAATAGTTACAACGTTTCTAAGGTCCACTGCAATTCCAATTGTGTCAAAGCCACTTCCAAGATTTGCAATAGTTGCCGGAACTGACACTGATACTTTTCTCAAAACCCCACCTCTTTTATAAAAGCACTTATATCATTTGGAATGGTTGAAATCTTATCCATCTCTCTTAAGATGACATCGGGATCTTTTAATCCGTTTCCCGTAAGAGTAGCAACTACCGTTTCATCACCATTGAAAATTCCAGACTTAGCCATCTTAATAACACCAGCAACTGACGCAGCTGACGCAGGTTCACAAAAAATTCCTTCTTTCAAAGCAATAAGATGTTGCGCTTTGAGTATCTCTTCATCACTTACCATACCTATAAAGCCTTTAGATTCGTCGCGGGCAGCAATAGCGCGTTTCCAACTTGCAGGATTTCCTATGCGAATTGCCGTGGCAACAGTCTCTGGATGTTTTACAGGATGGTCACGCACTATCGGTGCTGCACCTTCTGCCTGAAATCCCATCATTTTCGGAAGCTTTTTTGCTTTTCCCTCCTTTTGATATTGGATGTAGCCTAACCAGTAAGCTGTTATATTTCCAGCGTTTCCAACAGGAAGAAAATGATAATCGGGAGAGTCTCCAAGAACATCAACTATTTCAAAAGATGCTGTTTTTTGTCCTTCAATTCTGTTAGGATTCAAAGAATTCACAAGTACAACGGGATAATCATCGCTCACTTTTTTAACAAGCTTTAAGCAGTCATCAAAGTTGCCATTTATTTGAACTACCTTAGCTCCATATATCATTGCTTGCGCGAGCTTTCCCATCGCTATCTTCCCGGCTGGAATAACAACAATTGCTCTTAAATCAAACGCTGCAGCATAAGCTGCAGCAGAAGCAGAAGTATTCCCGGTAGATGCACATATGACGCTTCTGGCCCCATTCTCAATGGCTTTTGCAATCGCCATAACCATTCCTCTATCTTTGAAAGAACCTGTTGGATTAGTTCCTTCATATTTCAAGTACAGATTCACTCCCAGCATCTCGCCAATCTTTCGTGCTTGAATAAGAGGTGTAAAGCCTTCTCCGAGGGTAATAAGAGGAGTTGAAGATGTGACAGGTAACAGATTAGAGTACTTTTCAAGCAGTTTCAACATTGTCACCTCTTTTAAGGGTTCTGGATTCTTATTTGAATTGTACCACGAATTTTGATAAGAAAGCTCTTTCCAAATCTCAAACTCCGTTTCCACAAGCGGAAAAGTTTTTCTCGATTTATCATAAATAAACCGGAAACTTCTGCTCAATCAAGAACGGCATGAATTACGCTAACTAAGGATGAAAGGAGGATGACCTTATGTATAAAAAGGCAATTTTTTTAGTTGCAATAGCAACTATATCGTTGGTCTTGTCGTCTTGTTTTTTGCTGGGACCGTCAAAACCAACAGGTCTCACAGCGACCGCAAGCTATAAATCTGTCACCCTAAATTGGCAAGATAATGCCACAAATGAAGACGGGTACAAGATATCGCGAAGTACAAATGGTACAAACTTTACAGTTGTAAAAACTCTTGCCCAAAACGTGACTTCTTACACCGATTCAAATTTAAATGCGAAGACTAAGTATTATTACAAAGTTGGTGCATACAACAGTCTCAAATTATGCAAGTCGAGTTAACGAGATGAATGTTGAGTAAAATCAAAGACATCGGTCATTGAAAATGGGCATGAAATCCTCGTATAATCGTTGTGGACAAAACAAACGAAAGGAGTGATTTCA
>JALSLY010000019.1 GCA_026988035.1 Thermotogae bacterium | reverse complement strand
AGGTGGAAGTTGTGCAAATCGCAGATATGAAAAAGAAGATTATAAACAACATATCGCATGTCATTTTTGGCAAAGACGAGGTTATAGAGAAACTCATTGTAGCATTTATGATAGGTGGGCATGTTCTCATGGAAGATGTCCCTGGAACTGGGAAAACCGTGCTTGCAAGAGCACTTGCAACGTCTCTTGGTCTAAAATTTCGACGCGTACAATTCACACCAGATCTTCTTCCAACTGATTTGACAGGTTTGTCTGTTTACAGCAAAGAAACTGGAAAGTTCGAGTTCAAAGAAGGTCCCATATTCACAGATGTACTTTTGGCAGACGAAATCAATCGCGCTACTCCAAAAACACAGTCAGCTCTCCTCGAAGCCATGGCAGAAAACCAAGTAACGGTGGATGGGATCACACATAAACTCAGCGACAATTTCTTTGTCATAGCTACTCAAAACCCTATTGAATACGAGGGTACTTTCCCGCTTCCAGAAGCACAACTTGATAGATTCGCATTCATTCTAAAAATTGGATATCCTGAGCATGAAATGGAAATCGAAATGCTAACTTCTCAAATGGATCATCATCCAATAGATGATGTAAAGCCTGTTCTTTCACTAAATGAAGCCGAATTTGTCCGCAATGCGGTGCGAAGTGTAACTGTGGATGACACGATCAAAGAATACATCGTTTCTATCGTTGAACACACCAGATTTAACAAGGATCTGTATCTTGGAGCGAGTCCAAGGGCTTCTTTAAATTTAATGAAAGGAGCAATGGCCCACGCTTTGTTGGATGGACGTGATTACGTCATTCCAGATGATGTAAAAATTATTGTCAAAGAGACCTTATATCATAGGCTTATATTGACATCTGAAGCACGAGTTCGACTCAGAAAGATGGAAGATGTGATAAACGAAATCATCGAAGAAGTTGCAGTACCGGTGATGAAAAAAGATGAAATATGATCTCTCTCCACTCCTGGTATTTACGGTTTTCTCAGCGTTTATCATCTTTGTGAGCTTCGGACCTTTTACTTTGGCCGTGGCTTCGATGGATGTCGTAATGTGGATATACTTTATCCTCGCCACTAAAGCTATGAAAGGAATAAAAATTTCCGGAGAAGTGCGTCCCACAAGAGTTTTTACGGATGAGCGAGTAGAATGCAGAACGTATATCGAAAACGATTCTATATTCACACTTTCTCAAGTGGAGATGAACGATTTTGCGGCTGAGGGTTACACTTTTGATGGCGAAAAGCGTGTTGAAGGTATGTTGCATCCAAAAGAAAGGATGAAAGTTGAATATGCAATGGGTTTCAGAACTCGTGGCGTACACGAATTTCACGGGGTTAAGGTCACTCTCAAAAGTGCGCTTGGTCTTTTTTCCATTGAAAAAACATTTAATCTGCCTCGTAATACTTTGGTTTTCCCAAAAATATTGCCGATCGAGAGATTCAGAACCATGCTTGTGGATCCAACTGAGGGAGACAAGACTGATTTCAGAATATTAGAAGATGCAAGTCACATAGTTGGTGTTCATGAGTACAGTGGCGAGCCTTTTCAGAGGATTCATTGGAAAATCAGTGCGCATTTGGACAATCTTATGGTGAAAGAATATGAATATACGGCCTCATCGATCGTTAGAATGTATGTTGATTACAACCTTCCAAAAGAAGTGTATGCACGAAAAGTTTGGTCAGCAATACGAAAAGGTTATGAAGAGTATGCGTCAATGGCAGCATCTGGAATTGTTAAATATCTTTCAGAGCGAGGTATGCAAATAACACTCAAAGTGCTGGCAAACAAAGTATATGAAGTATCGCCTCAAATGGCAAGACACGATTATATTCCATATTTGGACGCTATTGCGAGGGCAAAAGGCACTGATGATCCAGACGAGAATGTTTCGCTTGAAAATCATCTATTTAGGGATATGTACACCGTTTCTCGAAATGCTACTGTGATCTTGCTATCTCTTTATCTTACTGATGGGGTTATTCCAAAATTGTTAACCGTACGTTCCCGCGTGGCACGGGTGATCGCTTTTGTCATGCCGTATGGTTTTCGTATGCCCTATGATGAGAAGTACAAAACCTTCGCTATATTACCTCAAGAAGTGAAAAAATTAAGGGATCAGAGTGCCTTGCTCCTGAAAAACGGTGTGATGGTTCACGTAATGATGGACAATGAATCGGTTGACGAGGTGATCAAAAGCTATGAAAGAAATCCACTGGAAACTCTATAATTCTGTTTGGTTTGTCGGCTTTGTGATCCTCATTTCTTGTGCTATGGGGATTCCGATCATTGGCGTAGCTTTCTTACCATTCTTCTTCCTCTTCATTTGGTTTTTTTCCGGTACTGTTGAAAAATTTGGGAGTTCTTGGATAGTTTGGATGATCCCATACACTTTTTCATCCATATTTTATTTGTGGTTCTTCGTTGGTGGCAATCCTTTATCATTCGTATTCAGAGATTTTTGGCTGTCTTTATCACACTGGTTTACACCTCCACTTTCACCATTTGGCATGGCTGTCTTGTTGATTGCAATTTCGTACGTGGTAAGTTATTTCATTGCTCATAATTTAAAACATACCATGAATGCTTCCCTTGCACTTGTAGTTACAAGTGCAATCGCAGGAATCGCTTCTCAATACGATCAGCCACTCACTGCCTTTGGATTCACGATTTTACTTATTGGGGCACTGATCTTGAATTCGAAATATAACAAAAAAAAGATGTCAAGAATGGTAATTGTTTTTATTACAATCACAATATTAGTCGCAACGCTTCTGTTTTCCATTGGAACTCTTTTTAGACCATTCACACCACTTGGAGATCTTTTCACCTTTAAATCCCTAACATCTCCCTCTACAGCTGTTTCGTCTCACCACATTAGAGTTGAAGGGGTTCCAGTTAATTCGGGACACATCTATAACCATGCAGTAAGTATAAGTCAGGTTCCAGATTGGTTGTACGAAATCATAGTTGATGTCTTTGGAGTTATTGTAGTCGTAATAGGTGGGGTCTTGCTAATTGGTGGGTTTTTGGCAAAAGAAAAAACGTATGGGTTAAAAAAAGGACTAAAAAGCATTATGTTTGTTATATGGGCAGCGGTTTCTACCGTTTTCTTATTATTTCTTGTGATGTACCTGTCAAAAATAGTTAATCATCGATCTTTTCAAAATGGTGCTAATTTTTCTCAACAATCCGCTCCGCCATTAGGCGTTGCACACGAAGCCACACAAACTCTGACAAGCACTGCCATAAAGGGCTTCAATTTACACATTAAGAACCCAATTTCTTTGTTTTTTAATCCAATAATTCTGAGTGCTTTGGTCATTATGGGAGCAGTTATAATAATTTATATGGTGTTGGGGGTTTTAAAAAATGCCAGGCCGGCGGGCTATGAAGAAAAAATAGGACCCAATGAACATGTATCTGTATATGAATCTGAGAATATAGACTACAACGGCGATCCAAGAGAAACTGTGCTTTTCTATTACGGAGTGCTTAGAGCCAAGATTGGAGATCCTTCCATGACTCCACACGAATTTGGAAATTGGCTCAAGAAAAAAATTGGAAAGGAAAAATCCAAAACATTAACCAATGTCTTCGTAAAGCTTCGCTATGCTCACCGAAAAATTTCACAAAAAGAAGCCAGTTTCGTAAAGAATTTTGTGAAAGAGATATTGTCAAGAAAATAACTCAAGTTGTACGTCAACTTTACAATCTATGAGTATTTATCAAATAGATATCGCTTTTCAAGCGATAAGGGGATTTTTTCGAAGTCTTATCAAGCCTGATTCTTTAACATCATCCTGAACCGACCGTAGGTCGTCCTGAACTTGATTCATCTGGTAGAGTCTTAAACCGACATGTCATCCCGGACTTGCTCCGGGATCTCATCCTTAGATTCCGGCTCGTAGGCCGGAATGACATTATGGTCAAAGACTCTGTTATGATTGTCAAGCCCGCAATGAGTGTGTCCAGAAAAGGCAGACATGTTCAGTGGGAGACAAACCCACCGAGATAAAAACCAGCATCTCGTAGCTTGGTTGGCAAAGGTAAGAGAAATCGACCCTTTGAAGCCCAACGACAAAGCCGTTTAAGGAACGGTGAACGAGATTTCG
>JALSLY010000018.1 GCA_026988035.1 Thermotogae bacterium | reverse complement strand
GTTCCATTTTAGCTCAATTAGCGATATACTTTAAAGAAAGGGTTGAATCTTATTTATGATTTTCATTATCTCAGGAAAAAATACAAATACACAAAAAATGAGACAGACCCGAAAACTCGTCTATGCTTTCTTCTTTTTGCCTGTTTTGAGCTTTAGTATAGTATTTCTCATTTCATCAATCTGTGCATAGAGAGATTTGAGTGTTTCTGAAAACTCAGTATTTTTCTTAGCATACTCATCCATTAACTTCTCTACACGTTTTTGGCATTCCTGTTTTTCCTCAACAACCGCAGTTTGCTTCTCAAATTCGAATTTTGCTTCTATACTTTTGATTTCCTCAGCATGATGTTTTCTAAGACTCTCTAAATTCGACTGAAGCGCCTCGTTTTTCATTTTAAGGTCCGTTTTTTCTTTTTCAAGTGATGCTACATATTTTTTTACATCTTCAAGACCCTTTCTGAGGCTCTCGTTTTCCTCTTTTATCCCCTTAAGATTCGATAAAGATGATTTCAAATTTTCTATTTTTTCTTTGTACTCTGTCACTAAGGTTTTATTAGCTTCGTTAGAGCTCAGCATTTGATCAAGCTGTCTTTGAAGATCTGCATTTTCCTCTCTTAATCTTTTGATCTCATTTCCGAGAGTCTTCAATTCTGCGTTCAGAGACTTGATTTCATTTCTCAGATTTTCTTCGGTGCGTGCTTTCTCTTCTAAAGACTTTCTTCCTTCATCTCTTGATGCTTCCAATTCGATCTTAAATTCTTCTACGAGATTTTCATATAAAGCTCTTATTCTTGAAAGATGCCCTTCTAATTCTTTCATTTCGCGAGTATACGATTTAGTACTTTCCTCTATCGTCTCCGACTCGTATATTTTGATCAACTTTGCAAAAAATTCCTTTCCAGTCATTCCCGAGTCTTTCACAAAACTTGTGAGCTTTTTCTTTAAATCTTCATCCAATTTAACCGAATACGTCACATCAGACATTCCAACGCCTCCCCGTGGTAAACTGTTTCGTATATCTTATATTCACAATTAGTTTACCACAATTGCGACTGTGGTCTGTGCTTGGAATATGCAATTTTTCATTTCAAAATTTTTCCCAATGCAGCACTTCCTTTAACGATTTCTTTTGTTTTTGTGGATCCTCTGCTGGATATCCCATGGATATTATGGAGATCATTCTTAAATTTTCGGGAATTTTAAAGTGCTCTTTTAAGTCTTCTTCGTAAGTTCTATTGTATCCTGCAACCCAACAAGTACCTATTCCATAGGATGTTGCCGCAATGATTATGTTTTCAGTTGCAGCAGCACCATCTTCAAGATGATGCCTGTTATTTTTTTCACAAAAAACGATGACGCACGCAGCTGCATTTTTTATAAATTTTCCGTACGTAGCCTTCTTGGAAATGAATTTCAATTCTTCCTTTTTTGTAATCACAAGAAAATGCCACGGCTGTGAATTGTTAGCACTTGGTGCTAATCTTCCACAATCAATGATGTCTTCAAGAACATCCTTAGAAATAGGTTTGTCTAAATACTCTCTTACGCTCCTTCTCTTTTTTAGAACACTTATCGTTTCCACGCTTATCTCTCCCTCCATTCAACATTTTCAATAATTATAAGCTTGTATCAAAGTTTTTGCAAGTCTCTTTGAAGCAAAATAGTGCACAAATAAATACTCCCCTTCAAATACTTTATGGAAGGGATTTAAACATTGATCTTGCTTCGGGGCAATAACTACAGCACTTTTTGAATCAGCGCAATAGGGTGATCGCAAAAATGTGCATGGTAATCTGATTGGGAAATTCGATGCCAATCAATTTTTTTGAGCCATCGAGTTTGATTTGTTGAACGTAGAGTTTCGGTTTTCCGTTGATCTTTTGCATTTGTGAATTGAGGCCGTACGGAGCTGAAAAAACTGCCCATTCACCAGGTAAAGGTTTGAGAAACCAGTCTGCGAATCCAACAGCTCCTTCTTCAGAAGAGCCGTCAGAATAGTAAAACTTTACAGTCTTAATATAATTTCCATGATCTGCAGAGCCGAGAAGAAATAATTCCTTGTAATTATCACCTCTCACTCCAATCTTTTGGTTTTGAAGAGTCATATTGTCTTTTGTGTTAGACGATAACTTTCCCATATAAAAAGGAACTTGCATTTCATCAAATTTGGGTGTAAACAAACCACTTTTGATCTGCTTCTTTAAAAATTCGAGAGGATATGCAGCACCTACACTACCAGATGGGTTATCAAAATTTGCCGGAATGTTTGAGTGAATCGAAACTACACCTGAGTTATTGAAAAATGGAGAGAGATTGATCATCACAAATTTCCCGGATGTCGCTGCCACAGTTGATCTCTTGAATTGCACAGTAACGGGTATGCTCTGAGAAGTAGCATTTATTGAGAACCAAGTCACAAAGGCGAATCCACCTATAGGAGCTATGTTTGACTTTAAAATTGAACCATCGTTGTTGTAAACATAAGCTTTTATGAGTTCCCCTTTGATAAGAGAATTTATGCTAAGAGGATGATCGGAATTGTTGAACAGACTTGTCAAACAACGTTTTCCATCAGAAGAAATTGTTTGAATAATTACGTGTGGTACCAAAATTATTTGAGCGATACCAATCTTTGCCGAATTTGATTGGCTAACGTACTCAATTACGATGCGGCTTTTTCCCTTTGAAAGATGAACGCCAGATAGTATTTTTGCAAATTCAAACTTTTGACTTATTCGGGGACGAAACTCGTATCGTTCGGCACCAAGATAAATATTGATTTCCCCATCAAAACTCGTATTCAAATAAGATATATAAAGATCGTAACTGCTATTTCTGTTTATGTTCACAGTTCCGGAAAGGGTTGAATAAGGTGAGAGAAGAGCATAAGAACCGTTTGCAACGGAACCGTCTTGAATTATATCAACACCTCCAAATCCTGAGTACATCTTTGAAGCATTGAGAAGCACTATACCATTTTGAAATGTTCTCTTTCCTTTGAGAAAAGTTGAGAAATTGCTCGGTAGTTTCATCAGATCAGAAAGACTGAGATCGGCACAGATCGTAGATTCCGCGCCGGAGTCTATGTTTCTGAAGAATTTTTCTAAACCATCGTATCCTTTTCCATCTATGGTGTACATAAGCTCTCCAAGATGGTTATTGTAAAAATACCATGATGCTGCCACATAAGCCATATCAGCGTAAATTTCTTTTTTGGTGGAAATATAGAGTTCTGTTAAGCTGCTTATCATAACTTCGTTTGCATAAGATATTTGAGGATAGGAAACGATCGAACCATTTATAGTGTAAATTGGCCCGAGAGAAAAGATTAGCTTAGGGTAAAAATGCAAAGCAGTGTATTCAGCCGCTCTTATCCATTCAGAATCTTTAAAAACCCTTCCGGCAAGAGCGAGTGCTTGAACCTGTCGCGCTCCCCAACCGTTCCAGTGGTCCATTTTATTAGAAGTAAAAAATATACCATTTGTAAAACCGCTCCTTGACTGTGTTTTCAATATTCCATTTGCGGCTTCTTTTGCAGTCAAAGCAATATCTCGATCTGGATTAATCATGTACAATTCTGAGAGGCCAAGAAGAAAAACAGAACTCATATCAGAGTATCCCAACACGAGACCATTTCGCAACGTGGACTTGATTGCTTTGTAGGCCACATAAGCGTGATTAAAAAGTTCCATCGAATAATCATCTTTAACATTTTTGAATACATGCGCTCCCAATGACAGTGCCCAAAATCCTCTGACTGTCCACCAAGACACAGATTTCTGACTTGTAATTCCATATTTGTTTATCTCACCATCTTTGTAAACAAAGTTGTAGAATTCACCATCATTTCCCTCCATTGCCATCAAAAATTCTAAACCACCCCTGGCATCGTTTAAATAAATCTGGTTTTTTGTTTCTTCGTAAAGTTGAAGAAAAAGGATAACAGCTCTTGAAGCGTCATCCACACACGCTGCACCTTCATTTTCCGCAGCAACATTCACATATTCATTTGGATTGGAGAGATTTGGTTTTGAATAGACCCACCAAGCAGTGACGTTTCTTGAATTTAATTCAAAATTCCATTTTAAAGTTTCAAGATGTGATAAAACTAACGGAATTTTATTTCCAAGAATCCACCCTGCCATCATTAAAAACAGAAAGAAAATTATAAACTTTCTCATTTTGTTCCCTCCTAAGAAAACGTGGAGGTCATATTATGACCTCCACACTTTGGTTTTCCAAATTATTTATTTGGATATTTTGACGGATCTGAATTCCCTTGTCCTTTGAATCAAATACTGAATCGCTTTTGTTATGCTTTTCGCATTATATACAGAATATAGTCTCACGAATTTAACCTGATCGCCTGGAATATAATGTATTGCCAATTTTGCCCACTGTGCCGGTGTATTGGAAGGATTAAGTATACTTTCTGTAATGGGATTGGTGTAAAATTCGCCAGGTGTCCATTCAAATTGTCCATCCCTGAATTCTTGACTCTCGTACACCCATGTATTTCCTTTCATCCACTTTGAGTAGTTATCATAAAGAGGAGCAGTGTGTGGAAGTATTTCTGCCACCCCAAGTCCAAGATCTTGTGAGAAATTGCTTCTCCAGTTTTCTTCCGAAGCAAATATGTAAGTGGCTCCCCAGTAAGGTGGTTTCATGTTGCTGCTGATTGGGAAAACTATGTAAGGTAGGTTATTGACATACATGATAGCATTTCTTTGAAGCCAATATTCAAGTGGGCTTATTCCTTGTTGATCTGCCCATATCAGTCTCCTGAAAACCGGAAGTATGTGTACAGCATCACTTGCATTTTCGAGATTACTAAGTGGATGAGTGATCATTACCTGAAGTTTCATCAAATCAGCATAAGTTGCAAAGTCAAATGTAGTGTTGACGAGTACATCTCCATCCGGATAAATAGAAGTGATTAAGTCCTGGTATACTCCCACAAAAGGCAGAGCTTCCAATTTTGTTAGAACAGTTAATCTAACAGGGGAATTTTCAAGTATTTTCATATAAACAACTTTAAAAGCATCCGAAGTTTGCTCCGCGTTACCACCAACTTTTCCATTTGCCCAATAAGTACTGTGAGGAAAACCATTAATTCTAGCTATTCCAATTTGGTCAACGATATCGCCATTGACTTTCCCGAATTTGGTGATGTTGATCAACCCATGATCAGTCACAACTGCTTTGAGAATTCCATTCACTGTGCTTACTGTGTAACCACCAGTGTCATTTTTTGAGACTTTAAAAAGATTTGGATAGTGTGGAGCACCGACAGAAACATCATCACTTACTTTTATAGTTGCTGGACCAGTTGCGCAAAATGCAAGAATGTCTGGGCCAGAGATGTGACCATTCATGTCAACATCGTCTATCTGATATGGAATTTCTTTGCCATCTTGATAGACTCTCAAACTTTCCCAATTTGCCGGGAATGTCACACCTATGAGATTTCGCACTTGAAACATGGTCATAGTCACTGGGACAGGAACTCCTGTTGTGTCTGTGACGTTGACTTGAATAATCTTGGTTGTGGCGAAAGATGAAATTACCACGATCGCCATTAAAAGTATTACCAACAAGCTTTTTTTCATGAAGAACCCTTCCTTATTGTAAACGGTTACAAAACAATTATACTCACATTTAATAATTTAGCAAGTTTTGATTAAGGCATTTTCTGATGTTTTTCAGCTTTTATTCCTATTTATGACTTGTTAGAAAGTCTGTTCTCCAATTTCCGCACGATTTCGCATGATTGCAATTTGTGATGGCGATTCTGGCTCTTACGATTAGATATGTGGAGAAAAAAAGAGCAATTTTAGAATTATCGGTATTATTTGTTATTTTTTTGCCAGAAATGGTCAAATATCGTCAATAATCAACATTGCTCTTAATTCAACAGAATGTTATTATGTAAGCGGTTACAAAAAGAAAGGGTTGAGAAATTGTGAATATTCGTGAAATAGCGAAAAAGGCGGATGTTTCAATAGCAACCGTTTCAAGGGTTTTGAACAATTCCGAAAATGTCTCATCCTCTACGCGCGAAAAAGTACTCGAAATTTTGAAAAAATACGAATTTGAGATGGATCCATGGGCAAAGCGTTTGGCAAGCAAACGGAATGTAACCCATGTATTTATAATGGTGAGCAGGAGAATTTTGAGATTTCTTGATTTAAAAGGTAAGGAATTCTATTCCGTAGTTGTAAATGGCATACAAAATGCGGCGAACATGAATCGAAGTGTAACCAAGATAGTTGAAATGGAGACCAATCTTGATGAAGAGAAATTAAAAGGTGTCGATGGTGTGCTTCTAGTAGGTGGTGATACAACAGCTGAGCATGTGAGATTTTTCAAGAAAATAGGGATGCCTTTGGTGCTTGTAGATCAGTATATACCAACAGTGAAGGTAGATTGTGTTGTTAGCAACGGCTACGATGGAGCCAGTTATGCGGTTAAATATCTTATTTCGCAGCATTTCAAAAAAATCGTTCACATACATGGTTTTTTGAACCATTTTGGTTTCAAAGATAGATACAATGGTTATGTGGCTACTATGGAACAAAATAATCTTTTGCCTAAGGATTATGAATACAACGATGAAGTGATGGAAGACATGAAGCCACTTATGGATAAGATGTTCAATATTTACGGAGTTCCAGAAGCGATTTTTGCTTCTAATGATAGCATAGCCATGAAAGTAATTGAAACCTTGATGAGTTTTCATATCAAAGTGCCCGAAGATGTCTCTGTGATAGGATTCGATGGAATAGAAAAAGGCAAACATTTTACTCCTTCTCTTTCGACTTTAAAAGTGCCGATGCACGAAATGGGTTCTTTGGCGCTAAAAAGACTCATAGATATCGTGTACAATCAGGACGTTTATCCCGTCAAAATTTCGCTTTTCACTGAATTTATAAAGAGAGGCAGTTCTATTTAACTGCCTAAATTCTTTTTTAAGGAGGCTAGTAATATGAAAAAGAAAGCAGGTTTACTTTTCTTGGCTGTAGTTATGATCATTGCGATTGTCGGCTTTAGTGAGACTATCACGCTCACTCTTTGGACGGCACCAAATCCGAATCAGAACCTGTTCTGGAAAACTTTGCTGCCACAGTGGGCGAAAACTCACCCGAATATCAAGATCAAACAGAGCCAAATACCAGCTGCTAGGAGTTCCGAGGAAGCGATACTTACTGCCATAGCTTCAAACAGGCAACCTGATATCTGTACGAACATCTTCAGTGGTTTCGCTGCTGAACTTGTAAGCGCTGGACAACTTGTTCCTCTTGATTCCTTTAGCGGATTCAAAGCTCTTATCAAAACGCGTGACATGCAAGATGTTATCAAGTCATGGAAACTCAAAGGACATTACTATGTCATGCCAATTTACGACAATCCTATATTAGTATGGTGGAGAAAATCCATGTTGGAAAAAGCAGGATTTACTAAACCTCCACGCACTTACAGTGAGCTCTATGCTCTTTCTAAAAAGATCACAATTCCTCATAAAAGATACGCATTTAAGGTATTTGGAGGACAATCATGGTGGGATAGATGGTGGGATTTTATGACTCTTTATTACGCAGCAAGTGAAGGAAAACCATATATTGACGTCAAAAGGAACAAAGCTGTTTTTGATAACGAGTACGGTAAAGATGTAGCAAGTTTCGTTTACACAATGTTTAAAAAACACTACACTACTGTTGCATTTGGGCAACATCCTTTCTTTAAAGGAGCAGTCGCAGGAGCTATAAAAGGGCCATGGTCAATTCCATCTGCTAAGAGTCAGTTCCCAAAAGTATTAAAAGATGTCATCATTGCTCCACCATTAGTTCCAGATAACTATCCTACAGACAAACCTGTTTATACTTTTGCTGATGCCAAAGGGATGATCATATTTAAAAGCTGCAAACACAAGGACGCAGCATGGGAATTTATGAAATGGGTTTTCTCGAATCCAGAACATGATCTTCTTTGGTTAAAATTGACACAAGAACCACCTACAAGGGAGGACTTGTTAACAAATCCACTATTTGCAAACTATCTAAAGACTCACCCTCTTCTTGCACAATATGCAAAATATGTGAAATATACTGTGCCTCCGGCACTTAGTCCAAAAACGATAGACATTCAACAATCCTTGACAAATAATTTTATGGAACCACTAATGTATCTCACAGTAACACCTCAAGAAGCCGTTAAAAATGCTGTTAAAGCCATTGATTCGCTTCTGTCACAGTAAAAAATTTTTCCCAAGGGCTTTGTCCCTTGGGATTCTTGTCCCTCTTAATCTTTTGACCATATTTGTTCAAAATGAACATATAAGAAAGTGATAGATTTAAGGGGTAAGTAAGGTTTGCATTGCTTTTGTCTTTAAAACTAAATCGAAGTTGGAGAATTAAATATTTTTTTGATAATGGTTGTTTGTTTAGGGATTTGAAATTTGGAAAAAACACTATTTATTATGGGAGGAAAAAGTGATCAGAAAAACAACTCTTAAGAAACATGAGAATTTAAAAGGTTGGCTGTTGTCAAGTCCTTACTTGATTTTTATACTTGTGTTTTGGGGTTATCCGTTTGTATGGCTTGTTGTCCTTTCTTTCACAAAGTGGAACTTTATGACTCCCAAAAAATTTATTGGTATTGAAAATTTTGTTAAGTTGTTCAGTAATCCTTTTTTCTGGACCTTGACTTGGAACACATTCAAATTCATGTGCTATTTTATACCAATGGTTCTTGTCTTTTCAATAACACTTGCCGTTGCTTTTACCAAAGCTAAAAAGTTTAAGGCATTTTTAGCTATAAGTTTTTTGGTCGCTAATGTCTCTTCGGGAGTTGCATACTCAATAGTATTTTCTCAATTATTCTCATCTAACGGTCCTCTCAACAGGTTTTTGTATAATAGTTTTGGATTTATAATACCGTGGTTTACTAATCCTAATTGGGCAATGTTTTCAATAGCCATTATGGTTACATGGAAGTTTTTAGGTTATTATGCTCTCATATTTATGGCTGGTCTTCAAATGATCCCTAAGGAATTATACGAAGCTGCTGATCTTGATGGTGCCAACAAAAGAACAAGATTTTTTAAAATAACCTTACCATTATTAAATCCATCAATCGTGATGATTATGGTACTCGCAATAAGTTTGTCATTTGGCATATTCACGGAACCATACATGATAACTGGTGGAGGTCCATTGAACGGTACTCAAACTTTTCTGTTGGCAATATACACAGATGCGTTTGAAAGGTATCGTGCAGGGTATGCTGCTTCTTTGAGTATTATTGCCGCAAGTATGAGTTTTGCCATAATATATGCCACGCGGAAAATTATAGAAAGAGAAGTTGATTTCTCATGAAAAGTTTAGAAAAGGAAAAGAAAATAAGCATGAAAAGTGTGATGTTTTATGTGATTATGTTTGCTCTTTCTATTGTATGGCTCTACCCGTATATATGGATGTTTCTCTCGTCTTTCAAACCCTGGGATGAAATTTATACCACCTTGATACCATCACACTTAACTTTGAAATCTTACGCTTTTATATTGACAGTTGCAAATCAAATGGGGTACCCATTTATATTAGGACTCTTGAACAGCATTTTTGTATCAGTAGTTGTAACAGTTTCTGTTGTTTTCTTTTCAGCATTGGTGGGTTATGCAATAGCAAAAATAAAATTCAACGGATCTAACTTTTTATTTAACTTTATCATATATCAAATGCTCTTTCCAAGTTTTATGTTCACAGTGCCATTGTATTTGATTATCAGAAATTTTGGACTATTAGACTCTTATCCGGCCATGATTGTACCTTATATGATGGGGGCATGGGGAGTTTTTATGTTTGCCCAATCACTAAAATCCGTACCGAATGCTTATATAGAAGCAGCAAAAATGGATGGGGCTAACTTGCTATGGATCATATTCAATGTCGTACTACCTTTAAGCAGATCGACTATTGCTATCGTCGGGCTTTTTACATTTATGGGCATATGGGACAATTTTATGTGGCCTTTGATAGTTATGCAGTCATACAGCAAAATGCCGTTGGCAGTTATTTTAGCTGTCTTTGACAAAACCTATGGATGGTACATAGGTCCTATTTTGGCAGGTTCCGTTATTCAAACTATACCTATGGTTATCATATTCATAATATTCAGAAAATACTTCTTACAGGGAATATCCATGTCTTTTAAATAAAAAAGTGGAGGTAAATCTTATGAGCTTAAAACTTAAAAGAGACCTGAGGAATCCATTGCTTTTACCAGTGCCTGAACACTCGTGGGAGTCAAGATTCATATTTAACGGTGCAGTCGTGTATGATGAAAGAGAAAAATTATTTCACATGGTCTACAGAGCTATGGGAATCGATGACGTTTCAAGAATTGGATATGCCGTTAGTACTGACGGAATACATTTTGCAAGATTAGACAAACCTGTTTTTTCGCCTGCAAACAATTTCGAAACAAAAGGCTGTGAAGATCCGAGACTTACAAAGATTGGTGATGAGTACTACATGGTCTACACCGCTTACTCTAGAAATGGTGTGAGAGTTTCAATGGCCTCGACCAGAAACTTCATGACATGGAAAAGATATGGTGTTATCCTGCCGAATCAAGATGACAAAGATGCCGCACTTTTCCCGGAAAAGGTTAATGGAAGATACATGCTTTATCATAGGATCGAACCTGACATATGGGTGTCATTTTCGGACGATTTATATCATTGGACTGATCACAAAACGATAATGAGTCCAAGAAAAGGTGCCTGGGATTCTCTAAAGATAGGAATCGGTGCTCCTCCAATAAAAACACCTCACGGTTGGTTGATGCTTTATCATGGTGTAGATCAGGACATGGTTTACAGGCTTGGTTTTGCACTTTTTGAATTAGATGATCCAACGAAACTTATAAAGCGATCAGACGATCCAATACTTGAACCTGAAGAGGATTTTGAGCGTTTTGGGCAGGTGCCAAATGTGGTGTTTTCAGATGCTATGATCCGATATAACGAGGATTATCTTGTTTATTACGGAGGAGCTGATAATTGCATGGCTCTTGCGACAATACCTGTAAAGGAAGTGGAAAAGGAATTTTGATCCGCTTGTGAGGTGATAAGGATGAAAAAATTGGTCTTGCTTTTTGCGTTTCTGGCAATTTTAGATTCTGTAGTTGTTTTGGGGTTTGATTTAACACAACTTTATAACTTTCGAAAATATTCGAAAAATCCAATAATTCTTCCATACGGAACGGGGCCAATGGCAAAAGCCGTGTTTAACCCAACGGCAGTTGTAAAGGATGGAAAGATCTATTTACTTTATCGTGAAGAAGATTGGACTGGGGTCAAGCGTTGGAATGGAACTTCCAGGATAGGATTGGGAGAAAGCAGTGATGGAATTCATTTTCACCTCAATTCAACTCCTGTTATCACTCCAACCCTTCCTTACGAAAAGTTAGGAGGATGTGAAGACCCCAGAATAACAAAAATCAAAGGCACTTACTACTTGACTTACACAGCCTATAATGGTTCTACCGCACAACTTTGTGAAGCTATTTCAACAGATTTGATTCACTGGAAAAAGATCGGTCCTTTATTTCCAAATGCTGGATGGTCAAAATCCGGCGCTATTCTAAATGAGAAGATCAACGGGAATTACGTGATGTACTTTGGAGATTCAAGCATCTACATAGCTTACTCAAAGGATTTGATTCACTGGAAAGCTTCTCCATATCCAGTATTAACACCACGCCCCGGCATGTTTGACTCCGTTCTTGTTGAACCTGGCCCCGCACCAATTATGACAGACAAGGGTATACTTTTGATATACAACGGAGCTGATTATTCACACAAATACTCTGTTGGTGCCGTTATTTTCTCAAAAGACGATCCTACCCAAGTTTTGTATCGCCTTGATAAACCGTTTCTTCAACCCACAAAAAGCTGGGAGAAATACGGCCAAACTCCGAACGTAGTTTTTGCAGAGGGCCTTGTAACATTAAAAAATGAGTGGATTTTGTACTATGGTGCAGCTGATACCTATGTATGTGCTGCTATAATGAGCTACTAATTGTTGAAAAGGAGTTGAAAATGCAAAAAGTGAATAAAAATTGCGATGCTGAAAAGATAATGTTCGAAATGGCCAAGAACTTACCCAACGGACTTCGAGAAAACAAGTTAAATGATGTTTTTGAGATAAGAAATTATATCGGACCAGAAGATTTAGAAGTAGATAATTATTTAAGAAGGAAGCCATTAGCCGCATTTAACGCAGGAGCAGTTGAAAAGAATGGGAAAATATACATTTTCCCACGATTGATATTTGACTATTATAACTACACATCCAGTGTAGGTGTCTTCTCTTTGAGTATTGAAGAATTGTTAAATAACGGATGGAGAGCTCCTTTGAAAACAAAAATAATCCTATGGCCACAATTTTCATGGGAGTTTCTTGGTTGTGAAGATCCGAGGGTATGCATTGTTAAGGATGAATTCTATATCCTGTACACTGGTAAAGGAGGTTATCGAAGAAACGAAAAAGTAGAACGGAGAGATGTGCTGGCATTTGCCCGAATAAATTCATCATTCAACAACGTCAAAGCGAAAAACTTTTTCAGAGTAAAGACAAGAGAAGGCTACTTCATACCTAAGTTTATGAAAGACAGCGCTTTCATTTCAGAAAATAATGGGGAATTCGCAATGTTGATAAGGCCAGAATTTAAAGGGTTGAATGCATGCTGGTCTGCAAGTGCAAACCTTGAAAATATGACTCTCTCTCTTGAAAAAATGAAACCAGTCATGGTTCCTGAAAACTGGGAGGAAAAGGTTGGATGGTCAACAAATGTTGTCAAAATTTCTGAACATAAATATCTTGTCGGATGGCATGCAGTTGTTAAAGAAGATCTTTCCTACAGAAATGGATTAGCCATGATCAACGAAAAAGGAGAACTTTTGGCTATAAGTGATTATCTGTTGGTACCCATGGGAATTAATGAGGAATATGGTGACAGAGCTCAAGTAATCTTTGGAGATGGGTTGATAATTCATGACGATCTTCTTATATGGATAGGAGGAGTTAGTGATTACGCAATAGGAATTTTTGTTACAAACCTAAACGATGCCATGGGAACTTTAAAATATTTGTGAATAGTGACATTGATTATCGTTTAAGAGATGACCAACGCTCCCAATTTTCCAAATATCATGAGTAGTCCAACTATGATCAACACAATTCCACCAATTATGTTGATCTGTCTTTGGTATTTTGAAATAGCAGGAACGATTTTGTTCACAGAATCTACCAAGATAGCGGCTAACAGCAACGGTATCATTATCCCTAACGAAAAGAAAGACAGCAGCAGGCCCCCATTAAGTGTATTCCCTGTAGCTGCAATAGTGAGAATTGCGCCGAGAGTGGGTCCTATGCATGGAGTCCAGGCAAAAGACGTAACAATTCCAAATAGAAAAGCACTCCAAAAACCTTCTATTTCACGGTTAAATGGTAAAATTATTCCTTTTTCAAAAAAAGGCAATGTGAATAACCCTGTGTAACTCAGACCAAAAACGATTATCACGATTCCGCCGATCAATTCTATCAAGCGTCGGGAACGAACCAATATTATTCCAAATGTTCCGGTAGCAATCCCGAGTAAAATGAAGATCGCGGACAATCCGAGGGAAAATGCAAAAGCACGCCATAGGGCGCTCCTTTTTCCTTTAGAAGAGATTAAAAAAGCCAAAAAGCCTGGTAGAATTGGGAAAATGCATGGCGAAAGAAAACTGAGCAGTCCTCCAGCTAATGCAGCCCACCAATTTACCTGTACCGTAACAAGAGAAAATCCCAAAATTTCCGCTCCTCTTGATCAAATTGTATTCTTGATTTGAGATCGGCAAAGCAAAAAATATCCTTTTTAAGGATTTTATCATTTAATTCACTTTATTCCAATTTTTGAATTTTTTAGTCCTTTTTCACCACGACTTGTATATTTGTGGACTTTCTTTGTTTACTCGGCTGCAAAGATCTAAATTGTAGTAAAATCCATAGGTTGAATTGAGTCCTAATGCGCCCCAATGAGCTTGATAGAGAATGGCTGACGTGGTTGGTATTTTATGGGAACTGGCATAACTTTTTACTGCAGCCCACTTCGTAGAACTCTCAAGAATGGATTTCGCCCTTTCGAAAATTGAGCTGGTCCATTCTGTCCCGACATCTGCAGGATTGTAATCGTTTGTCGATCCGTATCTGTCCCAATCCGGCCATGCGGATTCGTTGCTTTTTGAAGCTGTCAACACCAATCGAACATTGGAAAGTGAACTCAGATTGTTTATGAAGCTCCCACTGTGACAAGAACCAAGCAAAAAATTGAATTTTGTGTTTGGATAGGCAGCCATCCTGTTTTTGAATTGATAAGCGCTAAAACCATATCCACCGAGTCTCACATAATCCACATTGCCATGAGCGATTATGTATATAGTCACAATATTGTGCTTGTCTGCCATTGTATCTATGGCGCTTAAAACTTGTGCCGCATCGCTTTGGACAAGACCATTGATTTCAACAGTACCATAAGGTCTCGCGTTTTTGTAAGCTTGAAAGAAATGGATCACATCCAAGTAGGCATCTTGAGCATAACTGAAGAGACTCTCATTTGATTTGAGTCCTTGAACGATTATCACGCCTTCGCTTTCACGAATAGTAAGTTGGGGAAAATCATACGCTAAATGAATTCCGGTGGGCTTGTAAAGTGTTATGTTCGACTGTATTACAAGATTTGATGAGGGAATAGCTTGAATCAGTTCTTTTGGCACTTCTCCGTTAATTTTAGGCAACCATTCGGCTGACATAACAGTTGTGCTCCCGGATTTTGACACGAGAATATATTTAACGGGGTGAGCGTAAAAAGCTCCAGGATTGAGATCTAAGAGAAAAAAATATGATTCTTCTTTGGCAACAATCCAATCACGAACTATTATGGCATTTTCATTTGAGGTAGACATTTTGACTTTATCAGGGACGATTATAGTACCACTTGCGACTGAACTTTCAAGCCTTGAACATATGTAAGTTGCGTTTGGTGTTAAAGCGAGTTGTTGAGGTAAAACCTCGTTTACAACTATTTTGGTTGCTTTTTCGTAGCCACTGCTTAAAAAATCCAAAAGAAAACAGGAGCTCAAAATTCCGCTTAAAACCACTGCGACCAAAAACAACAGAATGAATCTCTTCATTTTTGTCACCTCCTGTTTTCCTTAGCGTAGTTTATGCCAATTGATCAAAAATTCCTTTCATCCCAAGTTAATTATCGAAAACAATTATAAAAAGCCCTTTCTAAATTTAGAAAAGGCTTCCTGCTTACACCAAAATAATTTTATAGCTTTTGATAAAAGAAATTCATGACAAACTAAAGAGCGTTTTTTACTTCTCAATTTCGAGGTTTTTCCGCTGTGTACCCAAGGGCGATCATTTTTTTTGGATCCATGGCACTTTCGACTGTTTCTTTTGGAATGCCATATTTGACAAGAAGTTCCTTAACGCTTGTACCCGTTTCAGAAGCTTCTTTTAGTATTTCGGCCACTTTTTCATATCCTAAAGTTGGAACGAAACAAGTGACAAGCGTAGCACTGTGCTCAAGGTTGGTCAAGCATTTTTCCTTTACTGCCTCAGCACCTCTAACGCATTTTTCTAAAGCATCAGTAGCTTTAATGAGATCATCAAACGACTCATAGAGCGCCCACTGAATCAGTGGAAGAAAAGCATTAAGTTCAAGGTTTCCAGACGAAACTGCGAAATTTATCGCTACATCATTGGAAATAACTTTCGTGGATAGTTGTATGGCATATTCAGCAAGTACAGGATTCACTTTGCCCGGCATGATCGAGCTTCCAGGCTGAACAGCTTCGAGGCGTATTTCCCCCACGCCTGCATGTGGTCCACTTGAGAGAATTCTCATATCGTTGGAGATCTTGATAATGTTTGCGGCCAAAGTTTTGAGAAGACCGTGAACTTCTGCAAAAACATCTGTATTCTGAGTGGCTTCTACCAAGTTTTCTGATTTTACAAGCCCGATTTCCGTTCGCTCAGATAATTTTCTCGTTACTTTAAAGGGATAAACTTTAGGAGCATCTATTCCTGTTCCTATTGCGGTACCTCCAAGATTTATGAAACGAATCCTTTCCTCAACTTTGTACAGTCTCCATCGATCTCTCGCAATCGCTTCTGCCCATGCACCAAATTCTTGACCAAGAGTTATTGGAACAGCATCCTGCAACTGCGTTCTTCCAACTTTTATTATTCCTGCAAATTTCCTTTCCTTATCTTGGAGAACATTTTGAAGCTCAACGACCTTGTTAACGAGTTTTCTCAGGAGCCTTATCGCTCCGATTTTCACCGCGGTAGGATACACATCGTTTGTGGATTGAGAACGATTAACGTGATCAAGAGGGTGAACCAAGTACTCTCCCAATTTACCTCCCAGCAGTTCCGTCGCGCGGTTTGCTATGACTTCGTTAAAATTCATGTTTACAGCTGTTCCAGCTCCACCACTCAACGGATCCACAACAAGCCATTTATTCAGTTTCCCGATTTTTATTTCATCACATGCCATTTCAATAGCTTTGGCTATTTTGCTATTTAAAATACCAAGTTCGAGATTTGTTTCAGCACTTGCCCATTTCACATCCGCCATCGCAGCTATAAGTTCAGGATGGAGACGTTTTGATGGTGTAAAGTTGGAAATAGCTCTCGCGGTAAAGGCTCCATAATAGGCGTTCTTTGGAAGCTCAATAGTTCCCAAACTGTCAGACTCTTTGCGCATTTTCTATCTCCTCATACAAAGCCTTTGCCTCCGGAAAAGGTTCAAGCGCTCGATCCAAAATACCATGAAGATAAGATATAAGAACACCATAATTGACTATCGGAATACCTAATTCCCTGGCTTTTTCAATTCTTCTTAACATCATCTTTCTTGTTATTACACATCCACCACAGTGAATAATCAATTTGTACTTTTCCACATCTTCGGGGTACTCTCTTCCAGAATGCACAAAGAAATTTACATCCTTTCCTGTGAAATTGGTAAGCCATCTTGGAATTTTTACCCTGGCTATATCATCCGCGAGAGTTCTGTGTGTACAAGCTTCACCAATGAGTACATCATCTCCATCTTTGAGATCCATTATGGCTTTCAAACCTTTAATGAGTTCGAAGAGATCACCTTTGTGCCGCGCTTCAAGTATTGAGAATGTGGTCATGGGTACATCTTTGGGAATATCGGCAACAACTCTCATAACTGCTTGTGAATCAGTCACAATCATTTTAGGTTTCCGTCTGAGATTCTCGAGCGTCCATCTGAGCTCTCTCTCTTTGGTAATGACAGGTATTGCTTCGGCATCAAGGCATTCTCTTATTGCTTCAACTTGAGGTACGATGAGTCTACCTTTCGGCGCACCGAGGTCAATTGGAACAACAAGAACAACAATATCTCCCCCGTCAACAAGATCTTCAATCAAAGGAGGTTCATACTCAGCTTTTATTACTGATGCTATAGTTAATCTTAGCGTATCAATTGACTCTTTGTCATATTTAGACACTACACAGTACGTAAATCCTTTGGATTTCACAAAATCGATCAATTCTTGATTTTTACCGAGATCTGCCTTTGTAATAGCGACGACAAACGGTATCTCTTTATCCTTCAATTCTTTCACAATGTCATCTTCAAAGTTTGTCCATTCTGAGTCAACCACAAGACAAACGGCATCAGCTTTGTAAAGAACCGAATTCGTTTTTGATGCTCTCAAAGCTCCAAGGTAACCCTCGTCGTCAAGTCCAGCGGTGTCCACTAACATTACAGGCCCTATTGGTGCGAGTTCCATCGATTTATAGACGGGATCGGTGGTGGTTCCAGGTTGATCAGAAACGATCGCGATTCTTGCGCCTATAAAAGCATTAAACAGAGAGGATTTTCCAGCATTTCTCCTTCCAAGAAAGATCAGATGTTTTCTGTAAGATTCTGGCGTTTTCATACCATTTCCTCCTCTCTAAGTGCTTTCATAACGGAAAACGAAAGTCTTTTGCCACGTTTTAAAAGTTCATGAACTGTTTCATAGAATTCTACTTTTCTTTTGTTATCGTATATTCTGTAAACTTGCCTATAATTGTCTGGCGTAAAGTTTACCATGATGACGTTACACCCGGCTTCAAATCCCTCATACTGTAATCCAGGATCGATCGTTCCAAGGGCTGTTGTCGTTGGCATGAAAATTGTTGGAATAGCAAGGCGTGTACATGCATACGCATTCAAAGTCACGTCGGCACTTCCGATCGGATGATTCTCAAGAGGAGTATTTTTCGTTGGAATGAACGGACCAATTCCAGCCATTTTTATACCTATATCACGCATGAAAATAATGTCGTCTGCGATATCGCCAAGTGTTTGGTTTGGGAGACCTATTATATCTCCGCCACCTGCTATGTATCCGAGTGAAACAAGGGTCTTCAAAAGCGATATTCTTGTTTCATAGTCGGAACCATGAACAGACCTGAAAATGCGTGGATTTATAGTTTCTTGTTTCAAAAGACATTTCGAAGCGCCGGCTTCCTTAAAGAGTTTAAATTCTTCCGGCGTTCTTTCACCAATTGAAAGTGAAATGGGTCTTCGAGCACCGAGCTTTATCCTCTTTATGATATCAATCATGATATCAGTTGTGTAAAACGGATCCTCACCTGATTGGAGTATGATAGTGTCTATCCCGTGTTTGGCAGAATCTATCGCAACTTCTACGATCTCATCTGGTTCCATTCTGTAGCGTTTTACCTTGCAAGATGCGCGTATTCCACAGTAAGTGCAATCCCTTTTACAATAGTTCGAGAATTCTATTATTCCTTTTATGAAGATCGTCTCTCCTACGTTATCACGACGGACGGCGTTTGCAAGGGCAAACAAAGCTTTTCTATCAGGTGAATCTTTAAGTCCCAAAAGATAAATAATTTCTTCCCTTGACAGTGCATCTCCTACAATAATCTTCTGAGAGATCGATTTAATCACTTGGGATGTGTTCTCATCTTTCAATATTCTTTTTGCTTCTTTGAATGTTTCGGGATTCAAATAATTCGCGAACGCCATTGACAATCACCTCCTTGTTGAAAGATTCTCCTTCAACGAAGAGGGCATATTTACCAATTTTGGCAATCATTTGGCTTGGTAGAAAGAGCTCTTTGCCAGCTCCAACGACATAGGACCATCTTCTTCCCATTTTTTCAGCGATCCATATCCTAATATTATAACGTTGTGCGAGCTGATTCAACTCAGAAATAAAGATCTCTTTCTCCATTTTTGATCCTTTCATAGTAATCTTTGAGTTCATCAAGAACTTTTGGTGAAAAAACTCGTGGGGTTTTCATCTTAACTTCTTTCATCTCTTTCTTTATGAGCTCTTCTCCAACTTCTTTGGTTTTTTCACTTGCAAAGTCATCGAGCCACTCCCTAAATGTGAGAATTGCGTTGAGCTTACAGAAATTCCCTTCTTTTCCGGTCTTCAGCAGTTCCATTATATTCTTTCCGGTTCGTCCGCATCTATATCCTGCTGTGCAGAAAGACGTGATATAACCCATTTCAGCAAGCTCTCTTACAACATCATCGAGATCCCTATCGTCTCCTATAAAAAACTGCTGTTTCGTAAGATCTTGTTTGTTTGGCTCTTTTGCTCCGTCTATTTCTGAATAAGCACCTATTCCTATCCTTGTTGAAGCGTCAGTTTGCGTACACATGGGAAGAACTTCTCTTCTGATCTCTGCTGGTTCTCTTGCAGTTATGATCATACCAGTATACGGAATGGAAAGTCTTATCACTGCGATGAGCTTTTTGAAATCTTCATCAGAAACTTTATACTGGGTCTTTTGAATGTACGGAGCATTTTTGGCAGGCGTTAATCTGGGAAACGATACCGTATGTGGCCCCACCCCAAAACGATTTTCGAGCTCTATCGCATGATAGAGAAGTCCCATAACCTCAAATCTCCAATCGTACAATCCGAAAAGCGCTCCTATTGCAACGTCATCAACATTCGCTTCAAAAGCTCTATGCATTGCATAAAGTCTCCACTGATAGTTGGATTTCAGCGTCCCAAAAGGATGTACATATTTGTATGTTTCATGATGATAAGTTTCTTGAAAAACTTGATATGTGCCTATGCCAACCTCCTTGAGCATTGCAAGATCTTCAACAGACATCGGTGCTGCATTAATGTTAACACGCCTTATATCACCATATCCATTTTTAGTTTTCACCTTCACACTGTATATAGCTTTTATTGTATCGGCTATATAGTTAGCATCTGAAAGTGGATGTTCGCCATAAACCACTATGAGTCGTTTATGGCCTATTCTCCCTGCCAATGCTTTCGTTTCACTTTTAATTTCATCGAGTGTTAATCTTCTTCTGCTCTCCTCTGTGTTGTCGCGTCGAAACCCGCAGTAAAGACAGTTATTTACACAGTAATTACTGCAGTAAAGTGGTGCAAATGTAACTATTCTGTTGTCGTAAACTTTCTTCTTTACTTCAGCAGCTGTTGTGTAGATCTCATCCCAAAGAGATGGATCCTTGACATTTAAAAGTGCCGCTGTTTCATTTGGAGAAAGAGTTTGAATTTCCAAAGATTTTTCCATGATCTCTCTAATTTTTTGAGGATCTGGATTCTTGTTTTTCTCAATATTTTCCCATATTTCATCATCATTTATAAAATCTTTTTCTCCGTTCATGTACTTTTTGTATTGATCCTCTTTAATTACGCTGTTTATCCATGATGAATTTGTTGTTCTCATCTCAAACACCTCTTTTTCTTAAAGGCTTGTGAACGCCGTTTTGACGCTCACATCTTTTATTTGACCTATTTTCCCGGTCATGGCACCTATTTCGTCCGTGCTTCCATCAACTATAAGGGCCATAACCGACACATTCCTTTCACGATACGGAATACCAAGTCTTCCAACGATTATTCTTCCAAAATCGTGAAAAATTTCACTTAAAGCACTATAGGCGCGATCGCGATCCTTTACTATGATCGCAACCACGCCAAGACGTCTATTTTTGATTTGTGTTGACATTCTTTTCTCACCTCCTCGATGTCAGGAATTCCCTCCATCTCAGAATTTTGAGTTACGAAATGATATGAGGTCTACTTCGTTTCTGAAAGAACAGCCGCCCTTTCAAGAATAGATGATTTTCTGTTGGTATAGTAAGTATGAAGCAACTCTTTCGACTTTTCACTCAAAGGCTTGCCATAGAATTCAGCATACAATTGCTTTATCGCTGGATTTTCATGAGATTTTCTCACAGCTGCAGCCTCATCTATTGCGTAGATAGCACTGGCACGTTTCTCAAGCACTTTTGGATCTGTGGATTTAGGTTGTCCTCCACCACCAATGCAACCGCCATAACATGCCATAATCTCTACAAAGTCGTAATGAACCTCACCACTTTTTAATTTATCGAGCAAGTTCATGACATTGCTCGTTCCATGTGCAACTGCTATTCTTACCTTTTTGCCATCAAGATCTATCTCGGCATCTTTAACTCCTGAGAACCCACGGACATCCTGAAAATCGATCTTTGGTAGAGTTTTGCCAGTGGCAAGTTCGTATCCTGTTCTCAAAGCCGCTTCCATAACTCCACCAGTTACACCAAAAATGACAGCTGCTCCGCTGGAAAGTCCGAGAGGGGCATCGTACTCTTCTTCTGGAAGATCAAAGAAATTGATCCTGTGATTTTTTATCATGCGGGCAAGTTCACGAGTAGTTATGACTTCGTCGATCATTTTGATTCCATCTATCGTATGCTGAGGCCTGACGATCTCATCCTTTTTGGCAGTGCAAGGCATGACAGATACTAAATAAATATTCTTTGGATCAACTCCTATTTTTTTTGCAAAATATGTTTTAACTGTTGCTGCCATCATTTCTTGAGGAGATTTAGCTGATGAAACGTTGGGAATGAATTCTGGGTAGTGTTTTTCCAAGAGATTGATCCATCCCGGGCAACAAGAGGTGAACATTGGTGCTGGATGTTCTCCGTGTCCTGTTAGTTGTTCTATAAGCTCGCTTCCTTCTTCCATGATCGTTAAATCTGCTGCGAAGTTGGTGTCAAAAACATAATCGAATCCAAGCTTTCTGAGAGCTGCAACCATTTTTCCAGTGGAAATGTGCCCAGGTTCTGCGCCAAACTCCTCGCTTATTGCAACTCTTGTTGCTGGAGCTGTTTGAACTATCAAAACCTTTTCATGTCTTCTAAGCTCTCTCTCTACTTTTTTATAGTCAGGTTCCTCCATGATAGCTCCAACAGGGCAGACAGCGCTACATTGCCCACAAGCTATACAGTCTGTATATTTCATTGGAAGATCGTAAGCCGGAACCGGCAATGACTCAGCACCTCTCTCAGAGAATGTATAAATCCCCAAACCTTGAATTTCTTCACAAACCCTGACACATCTTCCACAATTTATACACTTATTCAGATCTCTAATTATTGCTGCACTTGAGTTGTCTATTTCGACATTTCTCAATTCTTTGGTGTAAATGTCTTGGATGTCGTACCGGTTTATGAGATTTTGAAACTCGCATCTACCATTCAATTCGCAAGTCATACAATCGTTTGGGTGTCTGGAAAGAATGAGAGAAAGATTCTGCCTTAAAGCCATTTCCACTCTTTCAGAGCTTGTTCTCAACCTCATTCCATCACGAACCATTGTGGTACATGCCGTCATCAATGTACGGGCACCTTCAATTTCCACTGCGCAAACCCTACACGCTCCTACATCACTGAGTTGTGGGTGATGACATAACGTAGGAATATAGACGCCCGCTTCTTCACACGCTTGAAGAACTGTATTTTCTTCGGATGTTTTGTAAGGCTTATCATTTATAAATATAGTTACTTCTCCCAAAACATTCCACCTCCATTTGTTGGCTCGAAGAGCTACTCATCAAAAACAAGTTGCACATGTGATTTTATTCTCATTGACTAAATTATACAATAAATTTGTTGAAAAGGCAAATTTTGTGCACCTGAAATTCAGTTTCTTAAGATATGTATAGACTTTCATATATTCTACACTATTTAGAGAAGAAATATGACATACCACTGTATTCGCAAGACGCAAAGTCGCAAGTGGCAGCTGAGACGCAATTCGTTGGTTTGAAATGAAAGGAATTCTGTGATAGAATCTTTATTGGAGATCAGGTACGAAAGTTTAAAAGGGAAGTACGGTGAGAATCCGACGCGGTCCCGCCACTGTAACCGGCGACGACATCTGCAAAATGCCACTGGGGAAACTGGGAAGGCGCAGATGAAGGATGACCCGGAAGCCAGGAGACCTGCCTGCTCCTGAGCAATCTCGCAGCACTCGGAAGAAGTGCGAATTGGATTATTTGGCGTGATTAAAAAGGGAAATCAAGCCGACCTAAAATAGGTCGGCTTTAATTTTTATACAACTCATACTTGAACGATCCATATTGATATGGGAGGTTAAATCCATGCTTAAAAAGAATTTTGGGAAAGTTAAAAAGAGGAACGGGGAAATAATAGAATTTGATGCTGAAAAGATCACAAATGCGATCGCTAAAGCTGGAATGATAACTGGCGAATTCGGTAAAGAAATTGCTCAGAAACTGACTCTCAAAGTTTTA
>JALSLY010000017.1 GCA_026988035.1 Thermotogae bacterium | reverse complement strand
GCAAAATTCTTTCCTTTATATATTGAGGATTCAGAAAGGCGTTCCCGGAAATTTTTAAATCGTAAATCACTGGATCAAAATTAAGCGCGAGAAAGGCTTTTATCATCAGTATGATTATGAAAATGCCAATGAATGATATAGCAAAGCGAGCTCTCGCGCCAAAATGCTCCATCTTATAAATTTTTAGACGTCTATATTTGTAGCATTTAGAGCATGTCTTGAAATGAATTCTCTTCGACTCTCGACGTCATTACCCATAAGTATTCGGAAGACATCATTTGCGTATTCTGCATCTTCAATGTCGATTTTCATGATCTTGCGCATTTCAGGATTCATTGTCGTTTCCCAAAGTTGTTCTGGATTCATTTCACCAAGACCCTTATATCTCTGAACGTCAAATTTTTGAGATTTCTCTTTTAGCTCATCTAATATTTTTTTCAATTCATCCTCTGTGTAAGCGTATACGTGCTTTTTACCGTAACTCACCTTGTAAAGCGGAGGCATGGCAGAGAAAACTTTGCCGTTTTCTAAAAGTGGTCGCATATAGCGATAAAATAGTGTGAGGAGTAAAGTTCTTATATGCGCTCCGTCAACGTCAGCATCGGTCATTATGATGATCCGATCGTAGCGAAGTTTTGAAATGTCAAAATCGTTTCCTATATTTGTGCCAAGTGCGATTATTATGTTGTTTATTTGCTCATTTTTGAGCAGTTTGTCCATACTGGCTTTTTCCACATTGAGTATCTTTCCTCTCAATGGGAGAATAGCTTGGAGATTTCGATCTCGTCCTTGCTTGGCTGATCCTCCGGCCGAGTCACCTTCCACGATGAATATTTCGGAATTTTTTTTGCCTGTCATTGTACAATCGGCAAGTTTTCCAGGTAGTGATGTGTTTTCAAATGCATTCTTTCTTCTAACCATTTCACGTGCTTTTCTGGAAGCAATCCGGGCTGAGGCAGCCTGGGATATTCTTTCAAGAATGCGTTTGAGAATCTTTTGATTTATTTCCAAGAATTCGGGAAGTTTGTCCTGCATTATTGAATTAACAACATCTGAAACCTCTTCATTTCCAAGTTTGGCTTTAGTTTGTCCTTCAAATTGAGGCTCAGGAACTTTCACACTTAATACTGCTACCAAGCCTTCGCGCATGTCACTTCCCTTGAAATTTTCAGCATTTTTTTTAAGCACGCCAGTTCTACGTGCAAAGTCATTCATGATTCTTGTCAGCGATCCATGAAAAGCTGTAACATGAGTTCCGCCTTCTATAGTGTTTATGTTGTTTACAAATGCTTCCAATGTTTCGTCATAATTGTTTGTATAGATGAAGGCGCATTCCATTTCCACTCCGTTTTTTTTACCAGAAAAGTACACGGGCTCTTCTATAACATGCTTAGAACTTCGCGAAAGGTATTTGACAAATTCAATTATTCCACCTTCATAATGAAAGACCTTTCTATAAGGCTCTTCGTCTCTTGAATCAATGAATTCTATGGTCAAATTTTTGTTAAGAAATGCTAATTCCATGAGTCTATGCTCAATTATTCTGCTATCGAATTCTATAACTCTGAATATCTCTGAATCTGGCTTGAATACGGTTTTATTACCTGATCCTTCAGCTTCACCCACTATTTCAACCGGTGTTGTCGGTACTCCACGCTCATATTTTTGACGGTATAATTTTCCATTACGCTTGACAAAAACTTCCATCCATTCGCTTAATGCATTGACTACACTGGCGCCCACTCCATGCAAACCGCCACTAACTTTGTAAGTTCTTTGTGAAAATTTTGCGCCAGCGTGCAGATCGGTCATCACAACTTCCAAAGCACTTTTGTGTTCTTCAGAATGTTCATCCACAGGTATCCCCCGTCCGTTATCTTCGATCGTCACAACAGAGTCAGGGGCTATTTCTACCCTTATCCAATCACAAAATCCGGCCGTTGCTTCGTCTACACTGTTATCCACTATTTCGTTTATTAAATGATGCAACCCGGCTGATCCGGTTGATCCTATGTACATTCCCGGACGTTTTCTTACAGCTTCTAATCCGCGCAGAATTCTTATGCTGTTTGCGTTGTAACCATCTTTTTCATTCACATTAAAGCTCATTTTTCCACCTCTTTATCTGAGTCTTTTTACAACGATTTTTTTGAAATCCATACCATAATCTCTCATTGCTTTTAAAAGTTCTGTAGATCTAAAGCGAACTTCAGAAAGAACAACTGAGTCCTTTGCCCAAATTTCTAATGTTTCGTTTTTACCTTTTGAAGCATAAGTTTTTGAAGCCAAAAAATCACCTGCCGCTTTTTTCCATGCGGTATTAATCTTTATCCTATTTTCGAGTTCAGAAAAAAAGGGATCTTTGCGTGCTAAACTCTCAAAAAGCTTTGACATTTTGCGTTCGGACACAACTTATTATACCACTTTTTCCAACAACTTTTTTGTGATATAATCCTTGAGGAAGAAGATGCTAAGGAGGTTTTTTGCAGTGAAAAAAGGCATACACCCCGAACTTCATGAAGTGATTGCGAAATGTGCGTGTGGGGCAGAATATAAGGTTCTTTCAACTAAAGAGAAGATCAGCCTTGAGGTTTGTTCCTCTTGTCATCCGTTTTTTACGGGCAAGCGGACAAACATCATAGATACTGAAGGTAGAGTTGAACGCTTCAATAGAAGGTATGGGAAAAAGTAGAAATGCGCCCCCGTTCTTGGGGGCGCGTTCTTCAAACTTAAATTGAGAGCTCACCCGGTCTTTTTGCAAAAAGCCGGGCGCTTTTTACATCTTCAAGGTTACAAACAAATCGTGTAAGTCGTTCAATACCAATTCCGCATCCAGCAGATGGTGGGATTCCTTTTTTCACCTCTTCGAGGTACCATTTCATTGATTCAAGATCGTTTCCTTTGTATTTCATGCGTCGAATAATATTTTCGTATTCATACTCTCTTTCCCCACCAGATGACGCTTCTCCGAATCCATATGGATAAATGAGATCCATATCGCGTAGAGTCTTTCCGTTACTATCAAGTTTGTCGTAAAATTCGCGATCATCAATGGGAATGTCTATTAACCAAAAAGGTTGCGTGGCACGTTTTGATAGTACACTTTCAAAATCCGAACCATATTTTTCCAGAGCTTCAAGGTATTTAACGCGTTCGAACGGAGTCTCCGGCACTGAAAAATAGGGATTCATCTCTCTTAATAGTGTTCCAAACTTTTCTTCCAGATTTTCGAATGCATTTATCAGCATTTTCTCAACAAGGCTCATTACGTCATCACGCGTTGCTTCACGCATTTCAAGATCAAGTTGGGTGAATTCTATAAGATGACGTCCGCTATCTTTCTTGTCTTCGGTTTCCAACCGTATGTTCGGTGAAAATGAGAAGATCTTTGGGTGAATACGCATCGCCAATTGTTTGTGAAATATCATGGATTTGGTGAGAGAGTACCTCCCGTCGTAATATTCTATGTTGGCTTCAAAAACAGAGTGATTCAGCGGATCGGTGATGGGAGAAATTATTACAGGCAAAATTTCGATAAAACCCTTCCTCCTCAAAAATTGTCCCATTGATGAGATCAACTCACTTGAGATTTCTAAAACCTCCTTTTTAACTTTAAGACCCTCTTCTACACTTTTAAGTTTGTCCATTTGAAACACCTCCTATAAAAATAAAGGCCGGTGACTTTTTAACTGTCACCGGCCCATTGGGTTCTATGTTGAATACACAACTAACCCGATCGACCGATGTCGATCGAATTATTATTATTGTTTGTTTTAATGATAATTATATACTTAAACATAATTGGCACCTCTTGGTTAAAGCTTTTAAGAAATGATACCATATAAAAAACAATTTGTCAAGAAAAAATTTTGAATTGAAGTTCAAACAGAAAAGCGGACCTGGCGGTCCGCTTTTTGAAAATATGTATCTAAGTATTAAGGGGGATAGGGGGGTATTTCGATATTTAGACGTATATTTTTTATTTTGGTTCAAACCAAGTTCTAATTTTTTGTTAGCGGTAGTAGAGAAACAACTTGAACAACGTGATGCCTCAAAATAAAATCTACAGGAAGTAACATTCGTTGCTTCAAAATAAAATCTACACATTGAATTTGACGGAATCGAGATGCCTCCTTTCCGTTTTCTTTTTCTCATTTATCTT
>JALSLY010000016.1 GCA_026988035.1 Thermotogae bacterium | reverse complement strand
TTTCATTTGAGAAACATCCACCCCGTTATCGGTACAAATTGTCCTTTCTCTATCTTCATGAAGTACATAGATGTCTTTCCTTCCCGTTCTGTTGGAGTGAAAGTGATATCTTGTGCGAGTATTCCATTCCAATTTTTGAATTCATCAAGTGCTTTGACGAGGCTGTCTCTCGTAAGGTGTGGTCCGGCAAGCTGTAATCCGTGTGTGAAAACTTCACCCGCTATGAAACCGGCAGCTGCGTAAGAGCTTGGAATTTGTTTCGGATAAGTTTCTTGATAAATTTTGATGTACTTCTCGAATTTCTTTGTGAAATCCGGATTGTTTTTCGTTGGTATAGGTACCCATCCAGTAAGTATAGTTCCTTCAACTGCTTTTCCACCTAATTTTATGAAAGCGGGATCTGCATTTGGATATATTGTGACAACAGGTATATCAAGACCATACTGCCTGAGTTGGGTTATTATACGGATAGTATCCGTTAACAAACCGTATATAACGAGAGAATCAGGGTTTGCATTCATCAATTTTATGATCTCGGAGCTGAAATCTGAATTGGTAGGATTGTAAGCGATCGATATGAGAGGCTTCAAGTTGTACTTTGAAAGTTGATCTTTAACAGCCGAAAAGCCTTCCAGACCTATATCGTTGTTCATATACATCACAGCTATCTTCGATTTCTTTTCATTTTTCACCAAAAATTTTGCTATCAAGTGCCCTTCTAAATCGTAGTTCGGTTGTACGGGAAATATGTATTTCTTTGGAGGATTAGAAAGCAATGGTGAACCGCTACCTTGATAAACAAATGGGACATGGTTTTTCTCCAGATAATTCATAACCGCAAGACATCCATAAGTGCCGAGACCCCCAACAATCGCGAAAACATGGTCTTGTTCGACCATACGTTTTACATCTGTTACAGTTAAGGCAGGATTGAGTTGATCATCGTAAACTATCAGATCAATTTTTCGACCATAAACACCGCCACTTTTATTAATCCAGTTAAAGTATGCCTTCATACCCTTGAGCATACCTCTTCCTATAATGGCGTAAGGTCCAGAAAGTGCTTGAAACGTTCCTATCACGATTTTGTTTGAATAAACTCCTGGAGTTGACGCTCCCGCTGCAAAGACAAAACTATTGATAAAAACCAACAAGATTACCCATACAAAAATCAATTTTCTCATTTCTATCCCTCCCTTATTGAATTTGGAAACAGGCATAAATGCCTGCCTTTATAGCCTTTTTAGGATGATCGCGGTTCCCATTCCACCACCTATACAGAGTGTAGCAAGGCCGAGTTCTAAATCTCTTTTTATCATCTCGTACAGTAATGTTACTGTGATTCTGTTGCCAGAGCAACCTATTGGATGACCAAAAGCAATTGCTCCACCGTTCACATTTGTTCTTTCCATAATGTATTCTTTTGTTACAGAATACATTCGTTCCCAATTTCTCATTACACCCAATGTTTGTACCGCAAAGGCTTCGTTAGCTTCAAAAAGTTCTATATCCTTGAAAGATAGTCCTGCCTTTTTCAACGCGTTATCGGTCGCTGGAACCGGCCCCAATCCCATAACAATCGGATCGACGCCACCTTGCCCCCATGATATGACTTCAGCCATTGGTTTTAAATCATGAGCCTTGACGTAATCCTCACTTGCCAGAATTATTGCACTTGCACCATCGTTTATAGTAGAAGAATTACCAGCAGTTACAGTGCCTTCTTTTTTAAAGGCTGGCCTTAATCTTGCAAGTTTCTCCAAACTTGTTTCTCTTGGACCCTCATCTGTGTCGAATATGCGTGTTCCTTTCTTCTCTTTGACTTCTATTGGAACTATTTCGTCTTTGAACTTTCCAGCAGTTATTGCTTTGCGTGCTCTGTTCTGGCTTTCTAAAGCGTATTCATCTTGCTCTTGGCGTGATATATTCAGACGCTTTGCTACTTCTTCAGCTGTGATTCCCATATGCACCTGATTAAATACATCTGTTAAGCCATCATATACCATGTGATCCACCAATTCCATGTTTCCAAATTTCGCGCCAAATCTCACTTTTGAGGACAAGAGATATGGAGCCTGAGACATATTCTCCATGCCAGCCGCTACAACCAAGTCTGCTTCCTCTGCTATTATGTCAGTCGCTCCTATCATAATGGCTTTCATTCCACTCCCACACACCATGTGAATGGTAAAAGCTGGAACCTCATTTGGTATTCCGGCATACACTGATGCCTGTCTTCCCGGTCCCATACCTTGTCCAGCCATAAGTACGTTACCCACGATAGTTTCGTTCACTTCTTTTGGAGCTATTCCAGCTTGCTCCATTGCCGCCTTTATGGCCGTCGCCCCCAATTTGGACGCTGATATGTCTTTCAAGCTTCCTCCTAAAACTCCTATCGCTGTCCTTCTTGCTCCAACTATGTAAACTTTTCTCCTCATGAAAGTACCTCCTCAAGATTTGTAGGAAATGAAATCCTTTGTATATCAAATAAGATTGTACATACGTGCTTTTTTTGTTAGTTCTTCCCTAAATTCTGGCGCGGCAATGGAAATTAGCATCTTCGCACGTTCTTTCACACTTTTCCCCCTAATATGAACAGTGCCATACTCCGTGACTATCCAATCCACGTCTTGCCGAGGAACAGTTACACCGGATCCTTCCGGAAGAAATGTGACTATCTTTGAAATTGTGCCGTTTTTGGTGGTAGAGTGGAGCGCTATTATTCCTTTGCCATCCTTTGCCATGGTTGCACCACGATGAGTATCCAATTGTCCACCCGTGCCACTATAATGTTTTTTCCCAATGCTTTCAGAACAAACTTGACCTGTAAGATCCACCATTAAAGCTGTATTTATGCTCACCATTTTGTTATTCTTGGCGATAATATTTGGATCGTTTACATACCTACCCCGTAGAAAAATCACGCCGGGATTATCATCCACGAAATCGTACATACTGCGTTCTCCGAGTCCGAACGTGCATACCATTTTTCCTGGCCACAGCGTTTTTTTTCTATTCGTTATCACACCTTTATTAAGAAGGTCTATCATTCCTTGAGTAAGCATTTCAGTATGGATTCCCAGATCGTGCTTGTCCGTCAAGAAAAAAGAAACAGCATTGGGTATACCACCGATGCCTAATTGAATGGTGGAACCATCTTTTATCAGTTCAGCAATGTATTCAGCTATTCTCTTATCTTCTTCCGTTGGCTGAGGATTTTGTATGGTTGGTATGGGATAATCCACTTCAATTATGTAATCAACATCTGATATGTGAATTTGTGTGTCTCCCAATGTTCGAGGAGCATTTGGATTAACTTCTAACACAACGTTTTTTACATTTTCTACCATGTCCTTTTCATAAACAACACTGAGGGAAAGTGTGAGGTAACCATGTTTATCCATTGGTGATGCGATTCCCCAATAAATGTTTGGCTTGTCATTGAGTAATTTGTCAGAACCTGCAGCATGCAAATTGTTTGGTATGTAGGTAACAGTTCCAATCCCAGAAGACGCTGTTCTTCTTGTCGGGCCACTGTAAAACCACGATTCGTTTAAAAAATGACCAGAAAACTTTGGATTTTCCATGACTTCAAAATCTATCATATCTAAACACGAGAAAACCCTCAAATTCCTGAATTCATGTTCGTGGATCCTCTTTAGAAACGCTTGAGGTTCCATTGCCGCCATTCCCAACACTATCGTTTTGCCATCTCCATCTAAAACACGCTTAATCGCTGTGTCAATATCAACAACTTTTCGCCTATAAATTTCGTTATAATCCATTTTGCGCCTCCACAAAGCCTTTAAGTCCATGCATAAGCAATTTAGATATTTCTCGTATGTATTCAACACAGTCGCTCATCTCAGCATCGTTTTGAACGAGTAAAAATTGTCCCATCAGGTGTCCAATCCCCATTAGTGCGTAAGACAATGGCTCTGGCATTAGTTTTCTGTACTCGTTGCTTTCAAAGGCCTTTTCTAATGGATGTATGTACGATTTTGATATGCTGGAATAATAGAAATTTGCAGTTTGGGGATCTACGAACTCTGTCTCCCTAACAATTGAGTACATGTTTTCGTGATGTTTGAAAAAATCGCAGAAACCAAGATATCCAGCTACTTCAGCATCTCTTCTGTCTTCAAATCTTGACACATAACGTCTCAAGTTGGACTTTAATCCTTCGAGAGTTCGTACGACGAGTTCTCTTAAAGCTTCGATCTTTGAAT
>JALSLY010000015.1 GCA_026988035.1 Thermotogae bacterium | reverse complement strand
GCAGCGTAGCGAGGACAGATCCGAAAGACAATTGTCAGAGCCATCAACACTTATCTTTTAAAGTTAAATTAGTATATCTTCATGAGCTTGTGTTATTCCTTCTCCCGATGGCAAGATCATCCATGATCTTTTGATCCTCTCTAAGTAGATCCAGATTGTACACATTTTTCTGAAGTTCTTTAAGATTTACCAAAGCTTTGTGTTCTTTATATAACTCAGTGTATTTTTCTCTGATCTCATCTAATTTTTTTTCGAGTTCAACCAATTGTGAAAGCAATCCCTTGCGGTGGAGGTACAAGGATTGAATGTAGCTCATCCATTCTTTTAAAACACGAATGCTACCAATTCCACTATCCATCTTTTTTTGAGAATTAGAAATTTCTTTTGTTGTTGCCTCAATCTTTGATTTGATTTTTTCTATTTCACCGTTCAACTTTGAAATTTCTATCTTGAGTATTTCGAGATTCGAAGCTTTCATCTCTAAAAGTTTATGAAGACTAAACTTGAACTTCTTCACATTATTCTCCTTAAGGCACGTTATGCACTTGTCAACACTTTTAACATTTTCGGCAGTAGCGTTGGGTTGGTAGCGAGTATGCTGTTAGAATAAATAGAAAACTCCTCATCGATTCCTGTTACAACTGCCCCAGCTTCTTTTGCTATGAGAGAACCTGCTGCAACATCCCATGGTTTTAGAGAGTACTCCCAAAAAGCATCTATCCTTCCTATTGCTACATAACATTGATCAAGAACCGCGCTTCCAAAAACTCGTATAGCTTGAACCTTTCCAAAAAAAGCTTCGTAATCTTTCAGAACTTTTTCCCTCATCTTTTCCGCACTGTACTGATATCCTGTGTTTATAACGGCCTGTTCAAGGTCCGAAATGTTACTGACATGTATTTCATCACCGTTCATTTTTGCTCCATAACCTTTTGTTGCCTCGAACAATTCACCCATGAAAGGATCATACACAACGGCAATTCGAGGCTCATTTTCTTCAACAACTGCGATTGAAACACACGAGTGTGGAATTCCTTTTGAAAAATTTGTGGTGCCGTCTATGGGATCAATAACCCATAATCTCCTATCAGACGCAGAAGATTCTGTTGTTCCCGTTTCCTCGCCAAGAATTGAATCATCGGGAAAGGCTGATAGCACAGATTTTTTAACTATTTTTTCAACTTCAACATCCACATTAGTAACGATGTCATAAAAGCCACTCTTTGTCTTAGTCCAATTCAAAGAATTAGCATTAGATTTAATGATCTTCCCCATATCTTGGGCTAAACCTTTCGCAAATTCGAGTGTTAAAACATCATATCTTTTCATAAGTTCACGACGTCCTCCTAACAATTACACCGCTTTCCGAATCAAGTTTCTCCACGAGGGATATGAATGCGGTGTTTATCTCTTCTTCAGAGAGTGTTTTTTCCATTGAACCATAAGTAATCGTTATTGTAAGACTGTAAGATCCTTTTGAAACATTTTTGCCAATATAAAAATCTGAAACTTTGAGATCTATAACATATTCTGATGATTTCTTCGCAATTTTTATGATATCCTCAGCTTTTGCCTTACCCTTTTCCACGAACATGGAAATGTCTTTAAATGAAACGGGATATTGGGAATACTTGACATATCTTACAACTCCTCGTGCTCTAAAAATCTTTTCTAAATCCACTTCTGCAAAGTAAACCGGCAAATGCACATCTAAAAAGTCCCTAATTTCAGTGGATAACTCTCCTATAACGCCACACGCTTGCTCATTTACGAATATCTCCGCGCTTCTCCCAACTTCAAAACCAGCCATATCCTTCTGAGAGAATCTGAGCTCGATGTGCATAAGTCCACATAGGCTTTCGATATCACCTTTCAAGTTCAAAAGCTCCGTGCTCCTTTTGTCTGTGTAATCGCATGGACTAATCCTTCCTGTCGCTATAACACCAAGTTTCTCTAATTCGGATTTGTCATCAAAAACTTTTCCTACTTCAAAAAATCTCACGGAGGATTGTTGATGTTTAACATTATAGGCCATGGTATTCATAAGTCCAAATACCAGGCTTGATCTCATTAAAGACATCTCTGGAGATATTGGGTTGACAAGTTTTGGACTTTTTATAATATTCTCTCCACTTGGATTGAACATTTTTACAAGTTTTGGATCTACAAATGGGTAAGTAACCACTTCGTAGTATCCAAGACCGTTCATGGTGCTTTTCACATTGTTTTTGAACTTCCACCAATCGTTCTCCTCGATAGCGATGTATGGCAACGACTGACTTGTGGGAAGATTGTCCAATCCATGAATTCTCGCGAATTCTTCTATTAAATCAACATCTTCAGATATATCTTGTCTGAAAGTTGGGACGGTAACCATCCATCCATCCGGTTTTTCAGCCACCTTCATTCCGAGCCGTTGGAATATTTCCATGACCTCTGTCGAGTTTGGATCATAAGCAGCATAAGAAATAAGACGCTTTTTGGAAAGAAAAACCTCCTTCTGTTTGATATGTGTCGGATAAAGGTCTGTTCCTCCAACGATCTTACCACCAGCGAACTTAATGATCATATCTACAAGTCTTTTTGCAACAAGTTCTGTATCATTTGGATCCACACCACGCTCGAACCTAAAAGATGCGTCCGTCGAAAGTCCAATAGCCCTTGACGCTTTTCTTACTCTTATTGGGTCAAACGTTGCAATTTCAAGCAGCACATTTTTCGTAGACAATGTGACCCCTGTTTCATTGCCACCTATTACTCCAGCAATTGCAAGAGGAATCTTGCCATCTGTGATCAAGATCTCTTCCCCATTTAACTCATATTCTCTTGAATTCAGAGCAAGAAGCTTTTCCCCAAGATGAGCATCGCGCACCACTATTTTAGAGGATGGGATCTTGTCAAAGTCAAACGCATGTACAGGATGGCCAAACTCCATCATAACGTAATTGGTTATGTCAGCAATGTTGTTTATTGGTCTGAGACCTACAGAAGCTAATCTTCGTTTCATCCAAAGTGGAGAATCTTTGACTTCCACTCCATCTATTCTAATTGCCATGTACCTCCAGCATCCATTTGATTCAATTGAAACATCCACACCGGATCGCGGAAGTTCTACCGATGGCTTTGGCAGTTTTAATTCTTTCCTTTCAACTGCTGCAACCTCTCTTGCCAATCCAACATGTGAAAGGCAATCTGGTCGATTGGGTGTTATTTCGAGTTCGAAAGATGTAAGATCAAGCTCTAAGAGATCGACGACGTTCTTTCCCAATTCCACTTCCTGTTCAAATCTGAAAACATGAGCAGAATGGGACTCCAATCCCATTTCCTCAAGAGAGAGCATCATTCCATCTGTTTTTATTCCTCTGATCTCGATAGATTCAACTTTTTTCCCGTCTACCGTTGTGGATTTGTACGCTGGGGCAAATGCAACTATATCATCAACTCGGATCGTCTTATCAGATGTAATAGCTGTGTATAAATTTCCATCGTATGTTACTTTACACACATTAAGATTGTCGGCGTTTGGATGTGGAATAATCTCTGTGATCTTTGCTGAAAATACTCCTTTAATTTTCTCAAAGGGCTTTTCTATTTCCTCAACTTCACTACCGGACATGGTTAATTCATCCGAAAGTTTTTCTATATCATCAGTCAAACTGACGTAATCTTTAAGCCACTGAATACATGCTTTCAACAAAATCACCTCTAAAAATTCTTCAAAAAGCCTAAGTAATTCCTTGGAAATTCACGTATGTCATCTATACCATACTTCAACATGGCAATTCTTTCTATTCCCATTCCAAATGCAAATCCCTGCCATTCGTTAGGATCTATGCCCGTGTTTCGCAGAATCTGTGGATGAATCATTCCGGCACCCAGAAGCTCCAACCATTTGTTCTTACCTTCTGGAAAAGAAACATCGACTTCTATACTTGGTTCGGTAAATGGAAAATAATGCGGACGAAAGCGAACACGCTTGTCCTTTCCAAGAATAGATTTTATTGCGTTTTCCAAAGTACCCTTTAAATCGGCAATGGATATATCTTTGTCTATTGCAAACCCTTCAATTTGAAAAAATGCAGGAAGATGGGAAGCGTCATAATCTTTCCTGTACACACGCCCTGGTGAAACGATCCTTAAGGGTGGCTTTTGAGATTCCATAGTTCGAATTTGAACTGGAGATGTATGAGTCCTCAACAATCGGCCATCATCTACATAAAATGTATCGTGAAGATCTC
>JALSLY010000014.1 GCA_026988035.1 Thermotogae bacterium | reverse complement strand
ATCAATCATAGTCGGCCCAGATAGGGACATACCAGCACCAGATGTTAACACAACTCCAGATATCATGGCGTGGTTCATGGATACTTACTCTATGAACGTTGGATATTCTTCCATGGGCGTTGTAACCGGAAAACCGGTTGGATTAGGGGGATCTCAGGGAAGAACAGAAGCCACAGGAAGAGGCGTCTCAACAGTTACTGCGCTCGCCGCTAAAGCAAAAGGAATGGATATAACCAAAGCGACAGTAGCCATCGAAGGATTTGGAAATGTCGGGCAATATGCAGCGCTATTGCTTTCAAAAGAAAAGGGAGCAAAAATCGTTGCAGTAAGTGATAGCAAAGGAGCGGTATATAATTCAAATGGCTTCAATGTTGAAGAACTTATGAAATACAAAATTGAGCATGGCACCATAGCTGATTATCCAGGAGCTGAATCCAGGATGAGTAATCATGACCTTAAAATAATGGATGTAGACGTCTTCATACCAGCTGCACTTGAAAATTCAATTACTCCCGAAATTGCGAAAGATGTGAAGGCAAAGATTATAGTTGAAGGTGCAAACGGACCTCTGGCAGAAGGCGCAGACGAGATTCTTAACGAAAAAGGGATCTTGATTGTTCCAGATATTCTTGCCAACGCCGGGGGAGTTACTGTTTCTTACTTTGAATGGGTTCAAGATCTTCAATCCTTCTTCTGGAAACATCAACAGGTAAACGAAGCTCTCGAAGAAATGATGACAAACGCCTTTGAAGAAACTTGGAAGACTAAGGAAAAATATTCCACAGATATGAGAACGGCAGCTTACATAGTGGCTACCGATCGTGTGGCATTTGCCACAAAGAAACGTGGAATATATCCATAATTTGAGTGAATGTAATTTGCTCTCACGAAGGATGGCCTTTTGGTCATCCTTCTTTGTAATTTTTGTTGTTATTCTGCATTTGATGCGTCTTAATATAGAGTCTCTGGCATAATGTCGTTCCGGCCTACGAGCCGTTGAATGGAGTCTTTAACCATAACGCCATTCCGGCCTACGAGCCGTTGAATGGAGTCTTTAACCATAACGTCATTCCGGCCTACGAGCCGGAATCTAAGTATGAGATCCCGGAGCAGGTCCGGGATGACCTACGATCGGTTCGGGACGACCTTGCGGGTGTGACCTGCTATCTCTTATTAAGGATAACCTTCGATCGGCTTAAAACATTATCTAATTGATTTTTCGTTTTTAAGAAGATCAAAAAATTCTTCGTTATCTCTTGTGCCCTTGAGTTTCCCGATTATCAGGTTTAAAGCTTCCTCTGGGGTCATAGAGCTTAAAAATCTCCGCAAGACCCAAACATTTTTGAGGGTTTTTTCATCAAGAAGCAATTCTTCTTTTCTGGTACCAGAAAGGTTTAAATCAATAGCTGGAAATATTCTCTTGTTTGCAAGCTGTCTTGAGAGCACCAATTCCATGTTTCCAGTGCCTTTGAATTCTTCAAAGATAACATCATCCATTTTGGATCCGGTTTCAATCAGAGCGGTTGCTATTATTGTAAGGCTACCCCCTTCTTCAATATTACGAGCAGCTCCAAAAAAGCGTTTGGGTTTGTACAAAGCTGATGCATCAACTCCCCCTGACAAAAGTTTTCCTGAAGGTGGGAGATAGAGATTGTAAGCTCGCGCTAAGCGTGTGATGCTATCAAGAAGTATCACGACATCATAATGGAACTCTGCAAGCCTTTTTGCCTTTTCAATGGTTAACTCTGCTATTCTTATTTGTTTATCAGCTGGCATGTCAAACGGAGCAGCTATGACTTCTGCATCAACCGATCTTTGCATGTCAGTAACTTCTTCGGGTCTTTCATCTATCAATAAAACCATTCTTTTGGTCTCGGGGTGATTCTTCGCAATGCCATTTGCTATATGTTTGAGTATTGTGGTCTTTCCAGCTTTAGGTGGAGCTACGATCAAACCTCTCTGGCCCTTTCCGATAGGCGAGAATATGTCTATGAGTCTTGTATCCATTATGTCAGTTTCCGTTTCAAGCACAAAGCGCTCTTGAGGGTACAGGGGAGTGAGATTTTCGAAATACACTCGCTCACTTGAAAATTCGACCGATTTATAGTTTATAGCTTCTATTCTTAAAAGCGCAAAAAATTTCTCGCCTTCTTTGGGAGACCTGGTTTGACCTGAAACTATGTCGCCATTCAACAACCCGAAACGTTTTATCTGAGAAGGAGAAACATAGATGTCGTTCGAACTAGAGATGTAGCTATCAACCCTCAAGAGCCCATAACCGCCCTCTTGAATTTCGAGAACTCCCTCACCAAACTTGTAACCGTTAGACTCTGTTTGAGCTTTGAGTATCTCGAATATGAGATTGTCTTTTCGATATTGGTTAAGTCTTTGAATTCCGAATTTTTTTGCTAAAGTATACAATTCCTTGATCTTCATTGCCTGAAGCTTTTTTATGTCGAGATCCATTTGGTATATCTTATCTGGTGATTGTTTTTCCCTGTTTTCCGATTCTAATCGTTCTTGACTTCTTTCTTCCTCCACTAATATTTCTCCTTTCATTTATCAGGTCAACACAGTTGACCTCTACAAATTATCCTAAGAAAGCCTTTTTTGGTATTCTTCCCAATCTTTTAGGAACCGAATTTGTCCTTTGTCGGTCAAAGGATGTTCAAACAAAAGCTTGAGCACCTTGAATGGAATAGTTGCTACATGCGTCCCAAGGAGTGCAACTTGCCTAACGTGCTCCGGATGGCGTATACTCGCAGCTATGACTTCAGTCTTAAAGCCATAGATTTTGTATATTTCGAGAATATCCGCCAAAACATTCAAGCCATCATTTCCAATATCATCCAATCGACCTATGAAAGGACTAACAAATGTGGCGCCTGCCTTTGCCGCGAGAATTGCTTGATTTGCACTGAAAACAAGTGTTACGTTCGTTTTTACTCCCTGCTTTGAAAGAGTAGAAACAGCTTTTATCCCATCTTTGGTCATTGGTATTTTAACCGTCACATTTTCAGCTATTTTTGAAAGCGTCAACGCCTCACTTACCATTCCGTCGTAGTCGGTAGAAACAACTTCTGCACTGACCGGACCTTCCACAATTTCACATATTTCTTTAACTCTCGTTTTAAAGTCCACTTTTCCCTCTCTTGAAACAAGAGTGGGATTAGTTGTAACTCCATCGAGTATACCCCAAGAAGCGGCTTCTTTTATTTCATCAATATTCGCGGTATCTAAGAAAATTCTCAAAGTTTCACCTTCTTTCGTAAAGGTGCGCTGCGCACAGCCAACGTATAAAGATAAGCATTTTGTTTTTTATTGTACGAGTTGCAACCTTGCGACTTTTCATTCAACTGATAAGATTAGAAGCCTAATCTCGCTACGTTAATGCAAGTATGTTGCGATCTTGTACAGCAAAAAGTAAACACCTACGTTTTCGATCAAAGTCAACAAAACGAAGCTTGATTTGAAAGTTTTACCCTTTAGAATCCACGAAGCCAAGAGCATTCCTAATGCTCCTCCTATGAAAATGTAGAGTGTTGTATTAAATCTGCTGATTTTGAAAGGCATATCTTTCGCGCTGGACAATTTGATAAACGCGGAAAGTACATTAATTACAATAAAAAAAGTTATGGTCTGCCACATACCTCAAAAAGACTACCCACAAAGGGGTAGTCTCATCCTCATTCCTCTTTCAACAATTGGAATATAGCGAGTTCCGCGCCATCACCGCGTCTTTTGCGCAATTTGAGTATCCTTGTGTATCCACCTTTTCTTTGTGCATACCTTGGTGCGATCTCGTCAACAACCTTATTAGTCAGTCTCCTGTCATTCAAGAAAGAATTAACATACCTTCTGGCTGATAGATCTCCCTTTAAGGCGTGTGTTATCATCTTTTCCGCTAATTGGGAGGCGGCCTTCGCCTTCTCAGTTGAAGTTACGATCGTTTCGTGAATGAAGAGTTCACGCACAAGACTTTTTATGAGCGCTTTACGCTGATCGCTTGGTCTTCCAAATCTCTTGAGCTTTACCCTATGTCTCATAATTCAAAACTCCTCTCCATCACTCAGCTTTGAGCTTTAGTCCAAGTTTTTTCAGTCTCTCATTGACTTCAACAAGTGATTTATCTCCGAAATTGCGAATCTTTAAAAGTTCTTTTTCACTTCTTTTTAAAAGATCACTCACCGTCTCTATTTTATCACGTTTAAGACAGTTAAGAGATCTAACAGAAAGTTCCAAATCATCTATTTTCATGTGATCATAAATAGAAGAAGCTTTTTCTTCTTCTCTTTTCAAAGCAGATTTTGTCGTTTCTTCGGTTAATTTTTTCTCCTCAGCAAATTCTTCTTTTGCTTCGTTACTTGCTGCTTCCATTAATTCAACAGATTCTGCTTTTCCAGGAAATTTGTCGAGAAAAAATTTGAAATGCTCTATCATGATCTCTATGGCTTTTTTAAGAGCCTCAGAAGGCGTAATGGATCTTTTAGTCCATACTTCCAATATAAGGCGATCATAGTCTGT
>JALSLY010000013.1 GCA_026988035.1 Thermotogae bacterium | reverse complement strand
AATTCATCGATGAAACTTGTCTTTTTCTTCATCGTTAGATCCTCCTTTGCTTTTTCGCTTTATTTTATCTCAGGACCTACTTTACACAAAACTTGGAGAAGACTCGCCCTTTTCATTTTTGAACCCTCCATTCTCATTATCTATATCCATAATGCTTCTTCAAAAGCATGAAGCATTGATGGCAACAATACTTTAAAACCTTCTGCGTATTTACAGCCTACCTTTTTTCCATATGTTTCACCTTTTACTTCAAAATACTCTTTGTAAATTCCAATGACTTCTGAACTAATCTGGCTCTTATGAGCAGAAATCGCTTCGAATTTCTTATCCCAATATCTCTCAATACAAACAAATTGATTGGGATATGCTGTAAAAAAGAAAGCAATAGGAATAGAAGCATCAAAATTAAGTAAAAGAGTTTGCGCTACTGCCAATCCACACATTCTATGATCTGGATGGCACTCGTAAGGTAAGAAAGGATCTACAGTTATCACCAAGTCTGGTTTCACCGTCTCAAAATGTTTTGCCAGATCTTTTTTCACATCCTCAATGTTGTAAATTCCCCCATCAGGGTAATCTAACCACTTAATTTCATCAACACCCAATATTTTTGCCGCCAATTCCTGTTCCTTTTTCCGAATTCTTTTCGTTTCCTCCCTGCTTTTTCCACGTATACCAGCACTACCATCTGTTATAAGCACGTAGCTTACTTTTACTCCTTTAGACTTAAGTTTAGCTATGGTACCTCCCGCTCCTATTTCTCCATCATCAGGATGGGGTAAAACGCACAAAACATTTTTACTACTTTCTATTTTAGGCAACGGGAAAGTTTTGTGTATGAAACTGATCATTTTTTCCTCCATCGTAAAAAATCCTCCTTCATGTGATAAAAAATATCTTTTTATCTCAACTCTAAAGTACACATCTCACAAAATGATCTTTTCCCACCTTCACCATATCTGGAAGTTTTTCTTTGCATTCCGGCTTCGCAAATAAGCACCTCGGCTCAAATGGGCATCCTATAGGTAAATTAGCTAAATCCGGAACTTCTCCTCCAACGTCTACTTTTTCAGGTTCAAGTCCTGCCTCCGGCTTTGGCGCTGCTCTTTTCAAAAGTTGTGTATATGGATGCTTCGGATCATTTATCACCTCATCAGACGGGCCTACTTCCATAATATGACCAGCGTACATTATTGCTATTCTATCCGCTACGTAATGTGCTCCTGCTAAATCATGTGTTATGAATAGATATGAAACTCCTTCTTTCTCCTTTAAATCCAGCATCAAATTCATTATGTCCAATCTTATCGATACATCTAACATCGACGTTGGTTCATCTGCGAGTATCAATTCCGGCTTCGTTGCCAATGCCCTTGCTATCCCTACTCGTTGCCTTTGTCCACCACTTAGTTCATACGGATATCTTTTTAGAAATTGATTTGCCGGTGTTAGTCCACATTCTTCAAACAACTCACTTATTCTGTCTTCTATTTCGTCCTTTCTGGCAAGTTTGTGCACCTTTATTGGTCTCTCTACAGCATATTTTACTGGATATAGCGGATTCAAAGAGGAAAAAGGATCTTGAAAAATCATTTGTACCTTCTTACGGTATTTGAGTAGTTCGCTCTTTCTCATTTTTCTTGGTAATTTCTTCTGGTCTAAATATATTTCTCCTGAAGTTGGAACATACAGCCTTGAAATTATTCTTGCCATAGTTGTCTTTCCACTTCCGGATTCTCCAACCAAAGCCACCACTTCTTGTTGTTTCACATCTAAATCTACACCGTTAACAGCATGAATATACTTTTTCTTTATTGTTCCTATCACAAATATTTTTTTCAGCTTTTTTACTCTCATCACTTCAACTGTTCCGTTTTCAATTTGAAGCTCTGATTCCATATTCGGTGCTCTCCTTATAGCATTTGGCATATAGATTACATGCAACAAAATGTCCCCGCTCTATCTCAACAAGTTTCGGTTCAATCACGTCACACTTGCCATTTATGCGTTTCGAACAACGCTCAAAAAATGAACACCCCTTTATCTGTTTGGATAAATCAGGAGGGTGACCTGCAATTCCATGAAGTCTTTTTCTCTTTCCCATTAAGGGAGGAAATGAATTCATCAATCCAAAAGTATATGGATGAAGCGGGTTGGAAAAAATTTCTCTTGAATTTGCTTTTTCAATGATTTCCCCAGCGTACATAATTGCAAGTGTGTCTGAAATTTCGACCAAGAGTGACAAATCATGCGTTATAAAGATAACTGCAAATCCAAACGTCTTTCTTAGTCTGTCAACTTCCTGCAATATTCTCCTTTGAACCACCACATCCAATGCTGTCGTTGGTTCGTCCATAACAATGAGTTTCGGATTAAGTGCTAATGCTATTGCAATAACAACCCTTTGCTTCATTCCGCCACTTAGTTGATGTGGATACGCATCTAAATATTTAGGGGATATATTAACAAACTCGAAAAGCTCTTCAGCCCGTTTTTTAAGGTTTTTGCCATACTCATGGCCGTGATAAATAATTGCGTCATACATTTGTTCTTTTATTTTCATAACAGGATTAAGAACGTTCATAGATGCTTGAAAAACAATAGAAAATTCCTTCCACCTGATCTTCCTTACTTCTTCTTCTTTTAAACTTAATATATCTTTCCCATTTATAAGAATCTGGCCACCAAAAATTTTACCAGGCGAAAGGAGTGTTCGTGTTATTGCAAAAGCAAGCGTAGATTTCCCGCATCCCGATTCACCGGCTATTCCTAAGAACTCCCCTTCTTTGAGATCAAAAGAAACATTCCTAACGGCTTGAACTGTAACATTGTTAAATTTATAGCCAGCACTTAAATTCTTGACCTGAAGAAATTTAGCCATTCTTCTCACCCTTAAGTTTTGGATTTATTATCTCATCTACGGCAAAATTCATTAGAGCCATTGATGTTCCTAGAAGTGCTATCAGTATTCCAGGAACCAGAAGCCAACTCCATAATCCAAAAAACATGGCCTGATCATTTTCTGCCCAATAAAGAATCGTTCCCCAAGATATATCGTTAACGTTTCCTAAACCTATGAACTCAAGCCCTGCTTCACTTATTACGGCATACATTGCTGTTCCAAAAAAATTTGCTACGATGAGCCCTAGTGTGTGAGGAAGGATATCAATGAAAATCGTATGAAACGAACTTTCACCAACAATAATTGAGGCTTTAACAAAATCACGATTTTTCAAAGACATTATTTGTGGTCTCAAAGTTCTTGCTCCCCATGCCCAGCCAGTTACGGTGATGACAAGTATTATTGTCCACATTCCCCTTGATGGCATGTAAGCCGCAAGAACAATCATCAAGGGAAGAGGGGGTATCACCAGAAACACATTTATAAATAATGAAATAACATTATCCACAATGCCACCAAAATAACCAGAAATAAGAGCCAAAATTACCGAAATTACTGTTGTGAAGAGTCCTACAAGCAGCCCAACTGCAAGAGACATTCTTGTACCCCATATTACGCGAGAAAAAACATCTTGACCCGTTGCAGTTGTACCAAGAATATGCTTAAACGAAGGGGACTCTAACGGGGTAAATCCCATATAATGCGGAGAATAAGGGGCTATATATCGCGCAAATATGGCCACAAAAACCATGGTCAATAGTATTGTTGCTCCAACAAGTATTTTTTTATCTTTAAAAAACATTCTTACATAATTCATTCTACCCTCACCCTGGGATCAATCAATATATAAAGCATATCCATGATGAAATTCGCAACGAGAACTGAGACTGTTATAAAAAAGAACAGTGATTGCATTAATGGATAATCCAATCCAATAACTGCTTGATACAAAAGGTACCCAATTCCTGGATAAGAGAAAACCATTTCAGTAAGGAGAGCTCCACTCACAATAAAACCTATAGCCATTGCAAATTGCGTAAAATTTGGCAATATGGCATTGCGAGCTACATAATTATAATCAATTCTTTTTTCAGGAAGTCCCTTTGCATACGCAAAAATAGCATAATCACTCGACAACTCATCTATCATGTTATTCCGCATTGTCAAGATCCATCCTCCCATTGAAGTAATAAATATAGTTGAGGCTGGCAAAATAGCATGATAAATAATGGAACCAATCATGTTTATGCCTTTTGATTGGATTAGTGAATAAGCGCCAGAAATAGGAAACCATCCAAGAACGAAACCTAGAATGTATTGAAATAGTAACGCTATCCAAAAATAAGGTACACTATTTAAAAAAAGACTAATGACGACACTTGAACTGCTAAGTGCTGAGTTTCTTTTCCAAGCAGCCCTTATGCCAATTAATGTTCCGACTATGAAAGAAATAACAGTAGTTATTCCCATGAGTCCTAAGGTCCAGGGCATATGTATCGCTATTTCTTCAGCTACTGTAGAAGGATAATAAACTAAAGAGGTACCAAAATTGAATGTCAAAGTTCGATCCAAGTAGGAAAAATACTGCTGAAAAATGCTTTGATGAATATTTAGGCCGAACGCAACCTCTATAGAATGTAGTGCTTGAATGCTTATTCTTCCTTTATACCTTGCTATCATAGCAAGAGCTGGATTACCAGGCATAAGTCTTGGCAAAATAAAATTTATTGTAATAGCAACCCATAATGTTATAAAAAAGAAAGCAGTTTTATTTAAGATGTACTTCAAACTTTTCCCTCCAACCTACAAAAGTTCAGAAAAATAAGAGGTATTACCGTACATACGGTAATACCTCTTAACTTCAAACCTACCTAAGATGAATGTTTAAAACCACAAGTTCCATGCCAAGTCCGGTACCATTCCAACCGTTACTGTAAGGATCCGAAAGAGTTGGCCACCCAACAAATTTAGAGGCATTATAGAGATCAAAACCAGTTCTTGTTGTAAGAACAATAGCTGGAAGCTCTTTCAACATAATTTGCTCTATTGTGTACATTGCCTCTCTTTGGACATTTTTATCACTTGAAGTAGAGAATTTATCAAGAGCTTTAGTTATGATCAGGTTCGTGTAACGGCTGTAATCAGATATAGCTGTTTTCCCAAGCGGTGCAGAAAAAGCAGGATTAAACTCCGAATAATAGGCATAAAATGGTGTAGGTCCTGTATTTGGCGGCCATCCTATTGCCATGTCAAAATTTCCCGTCATGAGTTGTTGCAAATAAGTATTATAAGATTGCTGAACTATTGAGGTTTGAATTCCCAATGCTTTAAGCTCCTGGGAAATGATTTGAGCCATCGTTATAAAATCTGTCCATCCGGCTCCAACAAGTATACTAAAAGTTGGCAAGACTTTACCATCGTTACCCGTCAGTTGTCCACTGCTATTCTTTTTATAGCCTATAGAATTTAGCAACTTCATTGCCTCTTCAGGATGATATCCATTGTAAAAATTGTCTGAAGAAGACAAAGTTGGATCATACCATTCTTTTTTTTGAGCAGGTATAACCTGTGTTTGGCTTATGTCATACCCGCCAGCACCAAAATATGCCCTTTCTTCAAGCAAACGTTTGTTTATTGAAAGTGCAATTGCTTTCCTAAAAGCTACATTGTTAAATGGTCGTTTTGCATCATTCATGTATAGAAGATTGACACTATGAACAGGCCAAAACATTAAATGTGTTTTAGCGCCCCTTCCAATCCAAAGTTTATCAGGCTTTTCAATGGCTATGTCATTTTGATCAGTTTCGCCTTTAATCATTTGAAGAAATGCAGCTTGATTCGAAGTATTACCCACTATTCTTACTGCATCAATATAAGGTTTGCCCTTCCACCAGTAGTCCGGATTCTTGGCAAAATATTCAGTGTTGTTTGCGACACTATAACTTTCCCTCAAAAAAGGTCCTGTTCCAACAGGATTACTTGAGTTCAAAAAGCTAACCGGATTCTTTATCTTAGACCAAATATGTTCCGGAACTATTAAAGTCCGTAAAATGTAAAAATATTCTGGGATATTTGGATGTAGAAACTCGAATACAACATTCCACCCATTTGCCTTAACACTTTGAAGTCCAGAAAGCTTCGACCATAGTCCGTTAGTGTCAAGAGCGGGGAATTTCTTAAAAAGCTTAAATGTAAACACCACATCTTCGGGAGTAAAAGGCACCCCATCGCTCCACCTTACATTTTTTCTAATTGTTACTACTAATCTACGACCATTATCTGACCATTTATATGCTGTAGCGAGAAACGGAGTAATATTTCCATTCAGTGGATTGACGTACATAAGAGGTTCATATACAAAGTGTACACCAGGATCCGGATTTGGACTAAAAGGGTTGAAGTTGTTAACGACATATGTTGGAGCACTTCCTCCCAAATTTACTATTCCACCATACTTCACGGCTGCTCCAAAAGCGAAAAGTCCTCCCAAAATCAGAATCAACAATAACACATAGAACTTTCTCACAACCTACACCTCCCTATTTGATAAGCTTAAGGAAGTTTTAACTACTCTCAAGAACTTGGACAACTTCCCCTGCCATTTGAAAATTCATTTGAGCTCTCTTATCCATTCTTTATTTGCTTCCAAAATTTCATCTAAAAACTCTTGCGCTTTCTCTAATCCTGGGCCAAGAGGATGTAAAAGAATCGCCTTTAGAGCCTTGTCTCTTGAACCCGTTTTGTAAGCTTCTATCGTTAATCTTTCATACTGTTTGACAATATGAATCAATCCTAATGCCATTGGATCAGCCTCTCCTATAGAAATAGGAAATACCCTTTTTCCAACAACATCACAAGACATCTCCAAAATATAATTATTTGGTAAGTTATTAATGCCCCCATTGTTTCTAACATTTAAAATGTGACGTTTTTGCTGACCTGAGATCATATCTCTCATAATTTCAACAGCAGCTGTTGAATACATTGCTCCACCTCGTTGTTGCAATTCTTTAGGTTTTTCATTTACTGTGGAATCCGAATAAATGTTAAAAAGTTCTTTTTCTATTTTCTTCACAACCATGGAACGCAACTTGCCCTCTCTTAATTCTTTCATTTCTTTCGAAAACATTGTATTCGTCATAAAGTAATATCTTAAGTAAGAATTGGGATACATTTTTAAAATATCTACAATCCATTCAGGATATCCTTCTTCCTTTAAAGCATTCTGTGCATGATTAAAAAGTTTTTGCGTTTCGTCTTTACCCTTCACGAAAACTTTTTCAACGAAGCTGAGGTGGTTTAAACCATAGTACTTGAGAAACACGTCATCCCTTTTTACACTGTAAAAATCCGCCACATACTGAATTAGGTTTATTGGTATGTTACACAGCCCAACGAAGTTTTCGAAACCAAGATAATTGATCACAAATTCGCTCATATGACCAGAGGGATTTGTAAAGTTGATCACAAATGCTTTTGGGGCATACTTTCGAATATCTTCTATATACTTTTCCATGATTGGAAATCCTCTAAGAGCAGCTGCAAATCCTCCCATTCCAGTTGTTTCCTGCCCAATGAGACCGTATTTTAATGGTATCTTTTCATCCCTTTCTCTGCCATCTAAAAACCCCGGTCTAAATTGAAAAATTATAAAATCCGCGTCAGACATGGCATTTTTTACATCTAAAGAAGAAAATATTTTGATTTGAGAATTTCTTTTTTTTGCCATTCTTTTAGCAAAATCACTTACAATTTCGAGTTTTCTACTTCCTTCTTTTACATCAAGAAGATGCACTTCATCAATATCCATTTCTTTCTCATAGGTAAAAAAACCATCTAAAAGCTCTGGTTCATAACTGCTCCCACCGCCAACCACACAAACTTTCATCATTACACCTTCTTTCTTCTTACCATTTGCAGATACTCTTTTATCATTCGGTTTGCTACTCGCTTTGGTGTCTTCCCATATTCTTCCATCGCTAAGAGTGCTGCTCCTATAACAGGATCGTGTTTGGAAACGGTTATTTGGTAACCATCCCATATGTAATTTTTAAGTGCCTTGAAAAAAATCGGATCGGCATTTTTGAAAAAAGGACCGTCAAGTATTAACCTCACATTTTTTTCTTTTACAAAGAGAGAGGCTCTGAAAATTTCAGCAATTTTGTTTATCTCTTCCACAATATCCTTTAGAATCGAAAAAGCTACCACATCAAATTGTTTAACAGCTTCAAAAAAACTTTTTATGATCATTGGAACCGGATCATAATTTTCAAGATCAACACTTATAAGATCTTCTACCTCCATTTTTAGTTTGTTTTCTAATATGTTTTTGAGAATAGTTTTGGGACCTCTTCCATCCTTTGCCCTTACCACTGCAGAAGTTATTTTAGAAGCTATAAGATGAGTACCCAGTCCATCTCCTAATTCTGGTGATAGCCCTCCTATTCTTTTTATTTCTTTACCATTAGAAGCAAAATTTGTATTTCCCGTCCCACACGTTATTAGAATACCGCAGCCATCTATACTTCCGGATTTTAACGCTATGAACCCATCATTTTGGAATGAAATTTTTTTTAGTCTCAACCTTTTGAGTGCAGAGTTTATGAGTTCAAAATCAGACTTTCTATCCGCTCCAGCAATTCCCAAATATGTGGAAGTAATATTCTCTCTTTTAACTTTTGCTTCTGAAAGGACCTCATTTATACCATCTTCGATGATCTTTAATGAATTATCTATACCACCACATGACTGAAAATTTGCTCCCTTTTTTCTAGCATAAGACAATATCTGTCCCTTTTCATCACACAAAAGAAAAGTTGTCTTTGTATTTCCCACATCTACCCCCATGAACAAATCCATCTAAAATTCCCTCCAAATCGAAAAACTTCTTTTCAAATAATGAAAAAACAGTTTCTCAAAAAGTCACAGTTCAAGCAGATAATTCGGTTTCGAATATCCATAAACCTTTTCTCTAAGAAATTCCTTAGCACTAATTGTTAAAGCTCCATTTATAATGGCAAATTCTCCATGTTTGGACATCCTGTACTTTATATTTGTACCTTGTGATTGCGAGAGGGATTTTTCTAATTTTTCAATTTCCCTGTATATTCCATCAATACTTCCGGACAACACTATTTCTGAAGGATTGAAGAGAAGTGACAAATTGTTCAACAATCTGATCATGGCATCAGCCTTTTTCAATCTCTTGCATCTGCCAAAATAATCTTCAAACGTGTCGATTTTGTCACCGAAAAATGGCACTAACTTACCGATTTCTCCAGCCCTACCTTGAGATCCTCTATAGAGTCTGCCATTTATAATTATCCCCATGCCTATTCCACTGCTCAAATAGATGCAAACTAAATTTTCTTCGTCGTATCCTTTATCTGCATATTCACCAACCGCTAAAGCGTTTGCGTCATTTTCAAAGAGCACGGAGCAGTTCGGAAAATCCTTATGGAATTCATCACTAAAAAAATTCTCATTGGAAATTCTCCGCCAGCTTAAAGGCGGGTCAACGGCTACTGGCTCCTCTTTTGCACTTACTGTGCCCGCCACGGCAATTGTAAGTACTTCTAAACTTTTTTTATCAAGCTTGCCTTTTTTTACATATGAAGAAAGCTTTTTATGAATCGCTTGAGATAAGCTATGAGGGTTGGTACAGTCAAATTGTACCTTTTCACTGACAATTGGAATTTTATTTAAGTTTGACACAGAAAGAATAAAAAAGTCTTTATCAACTTGCACTCCACCAATTTTTCTAGCTGAATAATTAAAGAAAACTCTCTCTGGCTTTCTTCCCCCTGTCGAATTATCTTTTCCTTTAATAAAAACCAAATCTCCTAAATAAGGTTCTATCACACGAGAAATTGTAGGTAAACTAGCATTTAATTCACGCGCAAGCTTGGTTCTGGTTCCCACGCCTATCTTATACAGTAATTCCAAAACTCCCAATGAATTAGCTCTTTTTAAAGCAGAAGAAGTTCTTTTAATACTTTTTTTAAAATACAAGATTTAACTTCCTTTCTAACTGTTTGAAATTATTATACTTAAATAAATTATGAATAGCAAGTCGCAAATTTGGTTATTTTCATTGCCTGAGTTAAATTATTTGCGATTAACATTGAATAGCGAGCTATAACTTTGATAATCTCTTAAAAGCTTTGATTTACATGTGTTATTCTAAGACAAAAAATAGGCAGTTTAAGTTTCTTACAATTTGTCTTTTTCGTAAAATAAAATTGCAGCAAGTACTTGAAATCCATCGAGGTTTTGTGAGGTTCAATTCTTTCTTGTGCACAATCATATAAACGATGGTTCTCTTAAATTTATGTACGTAGAAAATGTGGCTTGTAAACTTGTACATGATCTAACATTGATTACTTAAGCTCATCGCATATAAACCTTTCTCTTTCCAAATTCAAAGATGAGATGCTCTCCTTTGGAGTGAAAATCAATTTCTTCTTTACCATCATACACTGTGTTAAATCCAGAAAAATGCGTATTGATATAATGAAGGCCTGGATGAATCTTACTTAGTTCCTCAAAGTTCAAATTACCCTCTGCTACAATTCTCCTAAGTATCTTTCTGCTTTTACTTTTTAAAACAAGAAAGGCAACCACCGGATTCTCTTTCAACAGCAGGAGAGACCAATTTGAGTGGGTTATAATTGCGTATTCTTTCCCGTGAATTTCCTTGTTTAAATATATCATCGCGTCTTCAAAATCTTCCACCTCGCGTTGATGATTTGAAAGATGGAAAATAGATTTTGACAAAACTGAAATAGACTCAAAAGCTATCATTAAGGCGATCGTGTAGATCACCATTGAAACCAGAAGTTCCAGAAGAATTGTGCCCGATTCCAACTGGCAAGAAAATTCTTTTCCCATTAGATTTGCATGTGTACTCGTACCAGATCCTCCCATCCGTAGATTGATATGTAATCATTTTCTTCTTCAAGTCTAAAGGTATATTCTCAGCAACTGCAGAAACATTTGAGAGAGAAATCAAGAATGAGAGATCTTGGGTTCCCAATTCTATAATTTTTTCACGCTGCGTCAACTCATCAACACCGATTGTCACCATGACAAAAAGCAGAAAAGAAAGCAAGAGAAATACGATAGACTCGATCAAAACGCTTCCGCTTTTCATTTCAAAAAGAAGAAATAAATTATGATCATCACAGCCAACACAATCCCTCCGACCAGCATCATCGCAATTAAGAGATCGACAAGATTAATCTTCTCTTTTTCAATATCTTTCAATTCGTCATATTTTCGAGAATTATGGCGAGGATCGTTCGCAACAAATGGCACTTTAGCCTTTGGAACACTAACAGTCGGTGACATGATATTCACACTTGTGTAAACTATTGCTTTAAAGTATACTCCTTCACAACCTATTTTTATAAGCATAAATTCGCTTCCAATATCTTCAACGAGCTCCTTTGAAATAAGTTTGCCGACGAGGGGCTCTATATTCTCGCCTGATTCGTCAAAGGAATCTGAAAAAGTTTCAATGAGCTTTGATTTGGATTCATCATCCGAAAATCGCAAAACGGTGAAGTAGATTTGTTCGCCAATGTCAAAGGAAGTGATAGGTTTCCCGTTGATTGGATCTACTATAGGATAAGCTTCGGATAAATTTTTCAGATCATCTCGCGACAAAACAGAAAGGGCATCTTCTGTAGTACTAAATGTTGACATTTGCTTTGAAAACTCCGAATAACTCACTTCTTCAATGGCAATATCAAGTTTAAGCTGTTCAACCCAGTCTTCAAAAAATTCGATGATGAGAGATTTTATCACTTCTTTGTCTTTCACTTTGTTAGCTGTTAGAAGTTTTATCCCAAAAGAAGGATCTGCTGATATTCGTCCCCTTATGTATTTAGAAAAATCGTTATTTATGGTTCTAAAATCAGGTGATCTCTGGGTCACTTTTGAAATGCTATCCGACAGCTTTCTTTGAAATATTTTGAATGGATCACTCAACTTGCACGTTATCATTGATGAAAGTGTAATTGGATATTGCAAAGCCTTAAATCTCATGTCCCCATTTCTTTTCACCACAAAATACCCAGCGTATCCTTCAACTGTGATCTTGCTTTGTCCCTTATATTTTAATATAAGCAGATCTTTCACTACGTCAACCCTTTCAGTTGTTTCCTACTGAGATAGTAAGGATGAAATTCAGCTTTAACGCGAGATTATTTTATGAACATTACCTTGTTTTTTCCGTCCTTTTTCCCCATTTCAAGTAACTTTTCACCATTCTCAAGCAACTTGGAGAGCTCTGTTTCATCTTCTGGAAAATGAATTACGGAGGTGGTACACGTGAGCTGAACTGTCTTGCCGTCAACTGTGAATTCCTTAGCAGCACAAGTTTTATTTATTCTTTTAGCTACAGAAATGGCATCTTTTTTGGGAATTTCTGTAAGGAGAATAAGAAATTCGTTTGCTCCCAATCTTGAAACAGTATCAAGAGGAACTCTCACTGTTTCTTTTAAAAGCTTGCCCATCTCTCTAAGAATTACATCGCTTTGTTCACGACTTAACCCTGAAGTTGCTTTTTCAAAATCATCAACGTCAACAAATATAAAAGAATACTGTATATCTTCCTGAAAAGCCTTTGAATGGAAAAAATTAATGTAGTTAAGCATATGATCTCGTGAATATACTCGAGTAATGGGATCTATGACTTCACGAGTCCCCATTTTCTCTATCACATTTTCTATATTATCAAATTCTTTTTTCACGAGCTGGTTGTATTGCTCGATAAGACCTTCCATTTGTTGCGACTGTGACTCATACCATTCTGTCCTTTTTTTCAGTAAGCCATTTTCTTTTTCTAACTTTTCGATCTTTCTTTGAAGACTTTCAATGCTAACCCTCTTTTTATTCCAATATCCAGGAAAAAATCTTTTTATCTCGCGCTTAGCGGTTTCTACAGAATCAGAAGCATGAATGGTATTGGCAGGTTCGTCCATCGATAAGTCTCCTCGTATAGTTCCGGGAGCTGCGTCTACAGGATCTGTTGCCCCAACAAGCTTCCTAACTACTCCAACAGCTTCTCTACCTTCTATAACCATGGCAACCACTGGACCACTTGTTATATAAGAGATTAGTTCACCGTAAAACGATTTTCCCACATGTTCAGCGTAGTGCTCTTCGGCCAATTCCTTAGACATTTTTAGCATTTTCATCGCGGTGATCTTCAGTCCTTTTTTCTCGAATCTGCTTATCACTTCTCCAATAAGATTTCTTTTAACCCCATCAGGTTTTATGAGAACCAGTGTGCTTTGCACCTTTATCCCTCCCTAAATAATTTGTCAAGCTTTCTTCAAACAACAATGTAAATCCCCTATTTGCCAAAATCGGATCATCACCAAATTTATCGACAATTTCTTCCACTCGCTTTAATTTCAACATTGAAGAAAGCGATCTAAACTTTTCAAGATATGAAACCATGTTGTCTAATTCCTCAATTTTACCAACAGGGCCGTGGCCTGGAACTACCCACTTCAGAGGTTTTTCTCTTATCTTTTTTAATTTCTGAATCCATTTATTCAAATCAGATTCAGGTTCTATCTCTGCATGATATTTGGAAAACAGCAGGTCTCCGCAAAAACAAACAGCATCTGGCCAAATGTAAACGACGCAAGAATCCGGAGTGTGTCCTCCCATTTTTACAATCTCAACGGTTTTGTCACCAAGATCAAACTTAATCCTATTTCTAAAAGTTACCGAGGGAGGTACAAGCTTCGCATCTTTTAACTCTCTTTGAAGAAAAGGTTCAAGGGTTAATTTAAAAGCTTCAAGATCGAATTTCTCGATATATTCTTTAGTAACTACACTTCCAACAACCGGTGCTTCTATTGCACAATTTCCAAGAATATGATCTAAATGATAATGAGTGTTTATAATGTACAGGAGGACTTTGGATGTGATACTTGACAAAAATTCGGTTATTCTCCTGGCTTTTGATGGGAAAAAAGTAGAATCTACCATCATTACTCCCTTTTTCCCCACTATGAGCCCTGAATTCGAAGCTCCATTGGAATTTTCGGTGACAAAGATGGAATCTCCTATTGAAAACATTACTTGCCCCTGTATTCAAAATGTATCGAATTCATGGGAGATGAGTTTCCATAAAGATCAAGAATATCACGGGTTATTAATGTGTATTTCCCTTTTTTTAAAGGCTGAAGCAAAATAATTGTCAAAATATTTCCATTCACACTCGTTCTTTCAATTTTCATTCCAGGAATAGCAACGTTGACACCTGGAACGATGAAAGCTCTGATCGTTTTATTGAAATAAACTACTACTTTTTTAGAAGAAGGAATAGATATCTTCGAAATCTTTGGTGGGATTACGTAAATAGCTGTATCAGTCGCCTTTCCTGTTGCCAACCAATAAACAGAATTAACGGCAATAACAGAATCATCACCAGTATGCCATCCATCGTACAATTCTTTACCAAATGTGCCAGTCCCATCGTCAAATGGAGAACTGTCTCCAATGGCAACGAAACGTCCTTTTCCATATTCGCCATACGCCACGTAAACCTGCCCCGTGTAAAGTTTAACAGCCGGGTGAACATTTTTAGAAAGACTCAATGTACAACCGCCCCACTCTCCGATTCTTTTAACTCCAAGCGTTATGGGAGATGGCTTTATGTATTTAATGGGGTATTCACTCATGGTATCGTGGTTAAAATGGAATCCAAGTGTACCCACAAACTCGTCAAATATCGAAACGGCATCCCAGCCATTATGATTTCTATCTGCACCTTCGTGATCGGCTATAAAGAACACACCACCTCCATTGTGAATAAACTGCAAGATCGCTTGTTGTTCTTCAGGAGAAAAAGGATCATTGGGCTCAGGTATTATGAGAACAGAATATTTTTCAAGAAGTGTAGGTGTGAGCCAATGGTATGTTTGATCAACTCCAAAAAAATTCCGTAACGCTTGAGCAAAGTCAGAATAAGCCCCGTTCACGTTCCAGTCAGCGTTCCCGGCACTCTGAGCGTGTCCCGCATCAAAGAGTACACTCGTTGCAAACACAAAAAACGTTATTAAAATCAAAAGAGTGAAAGTAACGATAACTTTTCTCAACATGTCAATCACCCTCATCATTTTTGTATTTCTCAATAATTTCTATAGAATTTCTTGAGTCCACTATAGAAAGCGTTTCTTCTGAATATTTGTTAACGCAAAACGCGTTGAAGTTTTCATTTAACTCTATTTCTACATTAATTTCTTCCACAGAATTAAGGAAAAACATGTATCCATTCCCCTTACGCTTTATTCCAAGGCTCAAAGGGTCTTGGAAAAATTCTGTAAAATTTTTTGTGTGGATCACTACAAAATTAGGTCTGTGACTCGATAACCACGCTGCTATGTATTCTCTAGATTTTTCACCCACTACTCTCCCCCTCCTAAAAATAGAACGGATCTTTAGATCCGTTCTATTTTATCATGTTTTTCTTTACCATTTAATTTTTTTCAATGTTCGTTACGCTCTTATTCGGATGCAAGTTTCTTATAAGTTTCATATCTTTCTTTGGCATCCTTCTCAGCCTTTTGATACAACTCCTCAGCTATTTCAGGAAATTCAAGCTTCAGTGATGAATATCTGACTTCACTCATGAGAAAATCCTTAAACGACTCTGTAGGTTCTTTAGAATCTAAAATGAATGGATTTTTCCCTTCGTTTTTCAACAATGGATTATATCTGTACAGATGCCAGTATCCAGCCTTAACAGCTCGCTTTTCTTGGTCTTGGGTTTTACCCATGCCAGCTTTTATACCATGGGCTATACATGGAGCATAAGCTATTATCAGCGATGGACCATGATATCTTTCTGCTTCAACCATCGCCTTAACGAGTTGATTGTTGTTAGCGCCCATGGCAACTTGGGCAACGTAAACGTAACCATAAGCCATGGCCATTAACCCGAGATCTTTCTTTTTGGTTCTCTTACCAGCAGCTGCAAATTTGGCAACAGCTGCTTCAGGTGTTGCTTTGGATGACTGTCCACCTGTATTTGAATAAACTTCTGTGTCCAACACCAAGATGTTGATGTCTTCACCAAATGCCAAGACATGGTCAAGACCACCGTAACCTATGTCGTATGCCCAACCGTCTCCACCTATTGACCAAACGGATTTCTTTATGAGCATGTCCCTTCTGTCATATATTTCTTTGAGTATCTCCTTGGCTCTTAAATCAGAAACGTCTCTATCAATCACTTTCAATATTTCTAAAGTTGCAGCTTTCGAAGCTTTCGCATCTTCTCTTCCAGCGATCCACGATCTGAACGGCTCTTTTATATCTTCGGCTACATTCAACGTCAACAATTCTTTCATAAGATTTTCAAGCCTATCTCTGATTTGCCTCACCGCTATTGCCATGCCGAGACCGTACTCGGCATTGTCTTCAAAAAGCGAGTTGGCCCAAGCGGGACCTTTCCCTTCAGCATTTACCGTGTAAGGGGTGGAAGGAGCAGAAGCTCCCCATATAGAAGAACAACCCGTTGCATTGGCGATTATCATTCTGTCTCCAAACAGCTGAGTTGCAAGCTTAACATAAGGAGTCTCACCACAGCCTGCACAGGCACCTGAAAACTCCATTAACGGTTTCACAAATTGACTACCCTTAACAGTTTCAACCGGCATAACATCTTTTTTCTCCGAAACTTCATTTATGGCAAAATCCCAGTTCTTTATCTCCCTTTCCTGAGTTTCAAGTGGTTTCATAACCAACGCTTTACCAGGTACCGGACAAACATCCACACATACTCCACATCCAGTACAATCTAAGGGAGAAATCTGAATTCTGTATTGCATGTTGTCAAAACCCTTGCCAATCGCTTTCTTAGTAACAAAACTTTCCGGTGCTTTGGACGATTCTTCTTCATTCAACAGGAAAGGCCTAATAACTGCATGAGGGCAGGCAAACGAACATTGATTACACTGTATACACTTATCTACTTGCCACTCTGGTACTTCAACAGCCACACCCCTCTTTTCATAGGCGGCTGTACCAGCAGGGAATTCACCATTCTCTCTTCCAACAAAGGCAGATACTGGTAATTTATCTCCTTCCAATCTGTTTATAACATCTGCAATCTTCTCAACGAATTCCGGCTTATCTTTTGAAACTTCTACAACTTCTTCATTTTTTGCATCTGAAGCATTTTCCCACGATTCTGGAACATTGACTTTGATAAGTGACTCTATTCCACGATCGACAGCCTCATAGTTCATTTTAACAATATCTTCGCCCTTTCTGCCATACGTTTTCTTTATAGCATCTTTTAAATATTCAACTGCATCGTCTATTGGAATGACGTTTGCAAGTTTGAAGAAAGCTGCTTGCATGATCATGTTTATTCTGCCACCAAGCCCTATTTCCATCGCGATCTTAGTAGCGTTTATGATATAAAAGTTTATATTGTTATTGGCAATGTACCTTTTCATACGTCCTGGAAGGTAAGTGTCGAGCTCTTTTTCGGTCCAAATCGTGTTGAGGACAAAAGTCCCACCTTTTTTCAAGCCATCAAGCACGTTATATCTGTAAACGTATGATTGTTTATGACATGCTATGTAATCTGCTGTATCTATGAGATATGTCGATTTAATTGGCTTTTTCCCAAATCTTAAATGAGATACTGTTACTCCACCGGATTTTTTAGAATCGTAAGAGAAGTAGCCTTGCGCATAAAGATCCGTGTTGTCACCTATTATCTTTATAGCTTGCTTGTTCGCTCCAACGGTGCCATCTGAACCAAATCCCCAGAATTTGCAGCGCACTATACCTTCGGGTTCTGTATCAATCTTTTCTCTAATTTCCAAAGAAGTGTGCGTGACGTCATCTATAATACCAATAGTAAAGTGATCTTTCGGCTTAGCCTCTTTTAGGTTCTCAAAAACTGCATTAATTTGGGATGGAGTGGTGTCTTTGGAACTCAAACCGTATCTGCCACCTACCACAACTGGAATGTCCTCTTTATCATAAAAGAGGGTGCGAACATCCTCATACAACGGTTCTCCTAAGGAACCAGGTTCTTTTGTTCTATCGAGTACTCCTATAGCTTTGACTGTTTTTGGAAGCACATCGAAGAAGTACTTTTCTGAGAAAGGTCTATAAAGGTGAACTTTTATAAGACCAACTTTTTCACCTTTGTTTACAAGGTAATCTACGGTTTCTTCAGCTGTTTCCGTAACAGAACCCATGGCCACGATCACGCGCTCAGCCTCTGGATGACCATAATAGTTAAATGGTTTGTATTCCCGTCCGGTCAATTTGGATATCTCTTTCATGTACTCCGCGACAATATCAGGGGTTTTTTCATAAAATCTGTTGGCAGATTCTTTGGCTTGAAAGTAAATATCCGGATTTTGGGCAGTCCCCATGGTTTTGGGATGTTCGGGATTTAAAGCATTGTCCTTAAAAGCTTTCACTGCTTCCATGTCTACGAGTTTAGCAAGATCTTCGTAGTTCAAAACCTCGATCTTCTGAACTTCATGGGATGTTCTAAAACCATCAAAAAAATGAAGAAACGGGACTCTCGACTTTATTGCTGCAAGGTGCGCAATGCTACCAAGATCCATGACTTCCTGAACACCACCAGATGCAAGAAGTGCAAAACCAGTCTGACGAGTTGCCATAACGTCTGAATGATCACCAAATATGGAAAGGGCATGTGCAGCTACAGAACGAGCGGCAACGTGGAAAACACCTGGCAAAAGTTCTCCGGCGATCTTGTACATGTTTGGAATCATAAGAAGAAGTCCTTGAGACGCGGTAAAAGTCGTGGTAAGGGCCCCTGCAGCCAGTGAGCCATGAACAGCTCCGGAGGCACCACCTTCTGATTGCATTTCAACAACATTGACCGTTTGACCAAAGATATTCTTTCTACCTTTTGCAGACCATGCATCAATCAATTCTGCCATAGGCGAAGAAGGAGTTATCGGGAATATAGCAGCAACTTCTGTAAAAGCATAGGCAACGTGAGCTGCGGCTGTATTTCCATCCATGCTCTTCATTTCTTTTGTCATCTTACCACCTTACCTCCTAATAAGTAGTCTTAGATTTTTATGACGCGAATCACGCGTTTATATACAAGTAATCATGAACCGCTCTTATTGTTTCGAACTGTAAACACGGTAATCCATATAGGGAAAAATTGGATCGAGCCATTCGTAGAGCTCAAGAACTTTGTTGTTTATATTATGTACTTTGATTGCATCATATAACTCAAGAAAACGTGATAAATGTGTTTTGGTTCTGTTAACAGCATATTCCACAGTTGTGCCAGTGGTCATTATGAAAGCCCAATCGCTTGATTCGGCGAGCATCAGTTCACGTGCGCACATGTTTAGTGCTCGAATATACAAAGGATCTGTAGAATCCTTGTATTTGGTGGCAATTTCAGTCATTCGGGATTCAGCTTCCTGAAGGTGTGGGTATATCCAATCATTGCTTCCATTCAACCAAGTTTCGTTGTAACCATTTGCTCCCCATGTTGACATGGCAGGAGTTGTAACTTGAACACTTTCCATAGAGCTTATGACTTTACTCGGAGTTGATGAATTTATATCATTTGTTTTGGCAACTTCTCTAAAAAGTAGCTCAAGAAATTTGGGACCTTCGTACCACCAGTGACCATATAACTCCGCATCAAAAGGAGCAACAATTATAGGTTCAACTCCCATCATATTTGTCAATCTGTTAACCTGTGCCACTTTCTTTTTCACAAAATCTATTGCATGGCGCTTGGCAGTTTCTACTCCCTTGTCAGGATCGTAAAGTTTTTTATTCCCAAGTGCAACGTCCCCCGTAACACTATAATATTTTATGCCTGTGTTGATTCGATTTCCTGCCGGATCCATATATTCTTTTACGTATTCGAATGGTCTATCAAAACCCACATCACGATAAAATTCCCTGTAATTAGGGTCTCCTGGATATCCATATTGCGCTGACCATACTTGCTCACTTGATTCTGGATCGCGTGCGAAAACAAAGACATTGTTTGGCGTCACGATTGGCCTGTAAACGTCATATCTTGGTGGAATATCCGCATACCAAAATGCATGAGAATCCACAAAGAAAAAATTCACGTCTTGCCCTAACAATTCTTTGTCAAGACCAGGATAATAGCCACATTCAGCAAGCCACATACCCTTTGGATGCTCCTCAAATTTTTCTTCGAATGCTCGTACTCCCATAGCTATTTGCGCGTGAACTGCTTGTGGATTTCTACGCATTAGTGGCAAAAATCCATGAGTGGCATTACAAGTTATGAGTTCCAGAGCTCCGGTATTTTCTACCTTCTTGAATTCGCTGATGAGATCCCCTTCACAAGCGTCAAAGAATTCTAAAGTATTTTGAAAATCATCCAGATATTTTAATGCACACTTGTGCTTTAAGTGCTCTTCATGACTCGTAAAATCAACTTCTTTTTCAGCCAACCCAATAAGAGATTTGAGGTACCTTCTGTATTTATCCTTTAAATTTTGATTCGATAGCATTTCAAGTAAAGGTGGAGTTATAGACATTGTGATTCCAAAAGGGATCCCATCGGCGATCAAACGGTTGAAAGCCATCAAAAGCGGAATGTAGGTTTCAGTTATAGCCTCAAATAGCCAATTTTCTTCCATAAAATAAGGATAATCCGGATGATTCACGTATGGAAGATGAGCGTGAAGCGTTATCACAATCTTTCCACTCATATACTTCGCCTTCCACTGAGCCAGAAGAAAGAACCACCGCCGGAGATTAAATTAATTGTTGGCATAGATGAAACACCCGCTAATTTTTCGACTCTTGTCACGAATTTTCCAGAGCTGATTTCGGAGAATTTTTGGCGCGTTCTCAGATCCATCCATAGCTCCATTTGAGCAAGTCTTGGTGAAGAAGGAGGAGTCGTTACCAAATTGGATCTCAGAAGAGGGACAAATTTGTTTCCGTCTTTGTAACCAATCTCGGCAAGATAGTCCGCATTCGGTTGTGGAACAAAAACGTAATACTTAGAAATGTTAGGATTCAATTCCATTTCAAAAGTTCTGTGAGCATTTGTTCCATTGAAATCAATATACGTTACGTCATAAACTCTCAGAACAATGGGTGATCGTACACTAAGTATTCTTCTGGTTTTTTCGGAAAGATCCCAATAGAAATGAAGCCAGTTTGTATTAACTTCCAATCCCACCAACTTGTCTTTTTTGTAAGTCTTTGGAAGATCGACCTCCGTTTTTACTACTTTTCGCTCTGGGATTTTTGTCAACGAAGACGTCGCTGCACTTGGCTTTTTACTTTCCCTTTGTTTTGTGCTCTTTTCATCGTGCTCCCACGTTGAGAACATGTTCGATATCTTTTCAATCAACTCGGATTTTGTTGTCCTCCTCGTTATCCTTAACCCGATTTCCTTTGCAAATGAACGAAGCTGACTCATCTTCATATTTCCAATATCATGAGCCATTTTTGCCAATTCGGTCTTACGTTTAGAAATGGCCTCTACGAGTTCCTTTTTTCGCATGTTGTAATAACCCTTAATTTTCAGATGCATAGCTTCTTTTTTCAATTGTCGAATCGTTTTCCCTCCATCCAACTCTATCACCTCACTTTATTTTTAAGGTCTCTGTGAGTTCATCGATCCAATCTACAAGTCCATTATGGTATCTAAATACCAGCAACTTCCCATCTCCAGGATCAATTTCAACAGTTTCCCCAAGAGACTCATTGCTTATTCCGTAAGGACGAAGATAATCCATGGTTTCTCCAGAAATGGAATACTTGAAACCGCTAAGAGAAACTCCACGTGTATCCCTTTCAAGAGGTATCACAGACCAAGTTTCACCCGGAAGACTTCTAAGCATTACCGGTTTTCTGACAACAACTGAATAGAGACTTTCGTTAAACAAAACCATTTTTTCAAAGCGCTCCATTAGTCTGAAAACAGCCATCGTCTGATCCAAACGACTTCCAAAAGCACCAGCTACAAAGATTGGTCCGAGAGTTCTACGGGTTGCTTCCATGATGGCAAGTTCTGTATCTATTTCATCTTTTTGAGGCGGGAATCTCAATATTTCTACTCCTTTTTCACGGCATTCCTCAAGAGTTTCAGAGCTTATTGAGTCCATATCTCCTATAAGGACATGAGGAAAAAAGCCTATTTTTCTCATAAATTCTGCTCCAGAATCTGCTGCGATTCTAAGATCACACGATTCAGTCACGAGTTCGTAAAAATCCCCATTTCCATATTCCCCACCGGCAAATACGATTGCTTTCAACATGCTCTCCTTCTTTTTGAAGAAGGAATCATGAGTTCTTCACGATACTTTGTCACCACACGTCTGCTCAACTTAATACCTTCTTTTCTCAAAATATCAACGATCTGATTGTCACTTAAAGGTTTAGCTTTGTCTTCACTGGAAATGATGGTTTTTATCCGCTCTTTCACCCATTCTCTTGAGACATTCCCGTTGTTCGATGAGTACACGGCACGCGAAAAGAAAGCCTTCAGTGAATGAACACCACGAGGAGTACGAATGTACTTTGTGGAAACTGCTCTAGCAACTGTGGAAAGGCTAAGATCTATTTCGCGTGCGATTTCTGCGATCTTCAACGGAACTATCTTTCCACCATTCAAGAATTCTATTTCGTGTTTGACTAATGCACGTCCAATTTCTATCAGAGTCTCTTTTCTTCTATTCAATGCCTCTATAAGACTATTTGCACGATCATTCAATAACTTTGCAAATTTTCTATCTGATTCATTTTCAGACTCTAAAAGCTTCTCATACAAATTCGTAGACGTGAATTTGACATCAAATGTCTCGTTCGTAGTAACTACATAACCATTCCCGCTTTTAAGTACAAGAATGTCTGGTTCGACATACCCTGTGTATTCGGAATCAGCAAAACCATTAGCAGGATACGGATTCAAGGTCTTTAATTTCTCGAAAGCTTCATCAAATTCGGATTGAGATAGTTTTAGTTTTTTCATGACCAAATGTGGATTACTCTTGAGCTCCTCAAGATAGTCTATTAAAGATCTAACGAGCGGCTCATCTGTTTGCAACTTCAGTGCTTCTTTCGCATTCATGCTACCAACTCCTGGGGGATCCATGGCTTTCAGAATTTCAACAGCCGCTTTCACTTTCTTCACAGGAACTTTTAGATCCTTAGAAATATCTTTGATCTCAACTGTTAAAAATCCATGAATATCCAAAAGATCTATCAAAGCTTCCAAGATATGCTCGAAATCCTCTTTTAAATCCATAACATGCAGCTGATCCAGAAGGTAATCTCTCAATGTAACAATACGAACACCAGTATTTTCCATGATATCGTCTGTTCCTTCAGCTTTTTTAATTCTTTTCGGCGCTTTCGGAAAGGGGTGTATATCTATTTCCAAAAACGGATTCTCTTCAACAACTTTAATTACTTCATCCTCCAAATTCGTGATATTCTGCTCAAGCAAATGTAAAGATAAAAGCACCTTGTTGCTCAAGATCAGCCGATTAGTCAATCTCAATCCTTGAGAGATTCTGTTTCTCATTTCTCCACACCTATCAGTCCCTTGTACCTTTTTTTTATCATCTCAAGCCATGAATTATACTCAGAACTCAATTTTCTAAGTTCCGGATAACCATTTCTAATATAAGAAAGCAGCTCTTCCTTCAACCTTTTTGTTTCACTATTGAAAGGGGTTAGCGTATTTAAATCTGCATTTGTAACAGAATACCCAAACTCCAAACTGTAGAGTATTTTAGAGTAAGAATTGGCAAAATTTATTGTTGGCTGAAGCGTTATAACAGAATTGTTGGTTGCAAGGCCGACAAAAGACGCAAAAGCTACGATTAAAACAAATATCCCCGCTGCACCCCACAATTTCTTTTTAATTCCCCAGCTTTGACCCACAGGAATGATCAAACCAAAAAGTAGTCCGGCACCAAATCCTCCTAAATGCGCAGCGTTGTTTATATCAGTTCCTGGCATGAAGCCATACGCAATGTTGAATATCACCATCGGCAACAAAATTACATACATAGTACGCCTTATGGTAGAAGGAAAATCGGACCTGAAATAAGTCGCTGCAAGAAGCAAACCAACAAGTCCAAATATGGCACCACTTGCTCCTACTGAGGGCACGGAATAATAAAAGACCTGACTTAAGAGGTTCCCTACAATACCAGATACAAAATAAACGGTTAAAAATTTGGACGCTCCATATAGATTTTCAACAAGCATTCCAAGATAGTACAGTGCATACATGTTGAAGAGTAAATGAAGCCAACCAGCATGAACAAACATTGCCGTTACAATTCTGTACCATTCACCCGAAGAAACTAATGGCCCAAATTGTCCTCCAATTTTTAATAGGTTGTAAACACTTGGGCCACCCATAAATTCAATTGATAACAAAATGACAAAATTAACGAGTATAATTGAAATAGTCCAAGAAAATCTTCTCAATTTTATCACCCTTTATTAAAGATTATAACATCCTTAAGTTGGAAAAACAAGATCGCGATCTGATCAGTATAAACTGGGAATTTCTGCGAGTGTGGAGGCGAAAAGTGAAAGTAGTTGTTGCCATGAGTGGCGGAGTTGACAGTGCTGTAAGCGCTTTAATTTTAAAATCAAATGGATATGAAGTTATTGGCGTCCATTTCAAAACTGAAAGAGATACTTTCTTCTCTAATTTCGTTCTTACGCATAAAGTATGCTGTAGCCCTGATGATACAGCAGACGCAAAAAAAATAGCTAAAAAGCTTGGAATTGAGATGCGTATAATTGATCTTCACGATGAGTTTAAAAGAAATGTGATAAGCAAATTTGTGAATGGATACGTGAACGGCATCACTCCAAATCCATGTGCACTGTGTAACAGAGAGATAAAATTTTCAGTGCTAAGAAAAATTGCCAATGAAACAAATTCAGACTTTTGGGCAACCGGGCATTACTCAAGAGTTGAAAGTGGGAAGATCAAGGTTGCGTTTGACAGAAAAAAGGATCAATCTTATTTTCTATCTTTGATCAAAAAAGAAGACATGAAAGGGCTTATCTTACCCATAGGAAGCCTTAGCAAAAACAAAGTGCGTTTGATCGCAAAATTAAACAATCTTGAAAATTCCTCAAAACCTGATAGTCAGGATGTGTGCTTCATACCAGATGGAGATTTGAAAAAATTTTTCAATTCGCAACACGTTGAATTATCTCCTGGCCCGATAATCACCACAAATGGGGAAGTGATCGGAGAGCATTCTGGATATCAGCT
>JALSLY010000012.1 GCA_026988035.1 Thermotogae bacterium | reverse complement strand
ACTCATGAGCGCGGTACCGATTCCGGATCCAAAATTAAAACGTTCTAAAATTATACCGAAAGGTGAAATACCATCTCCGATAAACGTACCTTCTGGTTGTAGATTTCATACCCGGTGCCCCTACGCGATGAAAATTTGCTCTGTGGAAGAACCTGAACTTATTGAGCATGAAGGGAGATTGGTAGCGTGTCATCTTTTTGATGAGAAGGGAGATGGCGTGAAGGAGAAACTTCGTGATCTCAAAGCGTAAGAAGTTTAGAGATTCCATAAAAGGTTACATGTTCATAAGCCCAACAGCGCTGGTTATCACCGTCTTTGTATTCTTTCCGTTGATTTACGCATTTATCATGAGTTTTCATACATGGAACATGTCTTCTGCACCGATATATGTTGGGTTGCGAAATTATACTACAGCCTTAAAATCTGTAGATTTTTGGAACTCCATGCTTTACACATTTTACTATGTTCTGGGAGTGCTTCCATTTTCGCTGGTTTTTGGGTTGTTTTTTGCACTTTTGCTTAGGGATAACACCATGCGTGGAACGGGAATTTACAGGGTCATCTATTTTATGCCTGTTGTAACTTCTCCAATAGCAGCAGCTATGGGATTTAATTGGATATTTGAGAATCAGATGGGGATAGCAAATCATCTACTTGAAAAAATTGGAAGCCAGCCTGTGAGCTGGCTTTCAACTCCAACAGGAATCCTACAAATGTTTTTTAATAATTTTAACATTGCTCTTCCAAAGGTTCTACAAGGACCAAGTCTCACAATGTGTGTGATAATACTGTTGGGGATATGGCAAAATGTTGGTTATGCAACTGTTGTCTATCTTGCTGGATTGCAATCGATTTCTGATACGTACTATGAAGCAGCCTCCTTAGATGGAGCTACAAAATGGAAAAAATTCTGGCACATAACACTCCCTTTGCTTTCTCCCTCGACGTTTTTCTTACTCATAATGTTTATCATTGCTTCTTTCCAGGTCTTTGGACCAATACAGATCATGACCCCTGCAGGTGGACCTTTAAACACGACTTCCGTGATCGTTTTCTATCTTTACAGACAAGCTTTCAGCTATTACAACATGGGATATGCTATGGCAGTTGCATTTTTACTCATGGGGTTCATTCTTACAATGACGATTTTCCAATTTCGATTTTTGGAGCGAAAGGTTAATTATGAGTAAGCGTAAGGGAATTATAAGCGTTCTCAAGCACTCCGTTTTGATCATTGGTGCGTCTTTCATGCTTTTTCCGTTTTTTTGGTCAGTTTCGACGTCCTTTAAAGGTTTGAAGGAAATCTTCCGAAATCCATTTTCTTTTGTACCACTTCATCCGACCTTTGGTAATTACGTAGCTCTTTTCAATGAAATACCGTTTGCACGATATTTGTTAAATAGCTTTATTGTGGCATCTTTGACCACATTGCTGCAGATAGTAACTGCTATGTTAAGTGCATACGCATTTTCAAGGTTGAAATTTAAGGGAAGAGATCTGATCTTTTACGCATTTTTAGCCACGATGATGATTCCAGGGCAGTTACTCATGATCCCACAATATTTAGTAGTAGCAAGATTTGGATGGATTAACAGTTATCAGGGTTTGATAATTCCTTATGCCGCTACGGCGTTGACTACATTCTTTTTGAGGCAATTCTTCTTGACCATTCCGAAAGATTTAGAAGATGTCGCAGTGATCGATGGTTGCAACAGTTTTCAGGTGCTTGTCAAGATATTTCTTCCGATATCAAAACCAGCCATATCAACAATAGCAGTTTTTTCCTTCATGTGGTCATGGAACAGTTACTTTTGGCCTTTGCTTGTTGTGAATGTTCCCGAAATGCGTACTGTACAATTGGGATTAGCAATGTTTAGGACAGAAGGTGGAATGCAATGGGGGCAATTTATGGCAGGTACCGTGATAGCTACTCTTCCAATATTGATCGCGTATTTCTTCGCACAAAAACATTTTATAAAAAGCATAACATTAACTGGATTGAAGTAGGGCTTATGTGCTTATTTAGAAAGGAGGAATGGTGAATATGAAAAGAAGTTGTTTTGTGATCTTCGTAACTCTTTTGTTTGTTGCCACGTTTATGTTTGCAAATGTTAGGCTTGTTTTTTGGCACTCCATGGCTGACTATCAAAAGCCTGCTTTGGACAAACTGGTGTCTGAATTCAACTCAACGCATCCTGACATACATGTTGTGGCGATCTACGAGGGAAATTACGATCAGACAGTTACAAAGCTTAAAGCTGCTTTTCTTTCGAAAAACACACCCGATATTGTGCAACTAAATATTGAGCACTTGCGGATATTTACTGCTAACCGTCAACTTCTCGATTTGTCGAGATTCATCTCGGAAACGCCATCTCTTAAGTCTGATTTTGTAGATTCATTCTGGAAAACGGTTGTGATAAATGGGAAGCCATACGCTTTGCCATTCAATATAAGTTGTCTGATGCTTTTTTACAACAAGGATCTTTTTGAGAAAGCCGGTCTTGATCCCAACAAACCACCAAGAACATGGAAAGAAATGGAAGAGATGGCAAAGAAATTAACCGTACATGCCCCAAATGGTCGAACTATTCAATATGGATTATTTTGGGGAGTCAGTGGAGAAGACACAGCTTTTTACCAGTTCGAACCTCTTATATGGCAAAATGGCGGGAAAATTTTCAATTCGTCTATGACAAAATGTCTTGTTGATCAACCGCAAGCTGTTGGGGCACTGAAAAGATGGAAAAGTTGGTTTGATAAGGGAATATCTCCTGCAAACATGACACTTCAAGAAGGAATTCAGGCTTTCATGATGGGTAAGATCGCTATGGGCCCTATGACCAGTGGGGGTATACGTTATGCACTCGACAATCTTCCGTGGGATCTTGGCGTCGCAATGTTGCCATCGCATAAGGCAACAGTCACAACGCTTGGTGGTGGCTCGCTGGCTATTCTTTCAAATATTTCTCCGGAGAAGCAAGAAGCTGCATGGGAATTCATAAAGTGGATGACGAATACGAAAAACACGCTTTATTGGTATGAAAATACGGGATATTTACCGGTTAGAAAATCGGCTTTGAATTCGTTACAAATAAGACTTATATGGAAAAAATTCCCACAATTGAAGCCAGCTGTTGAAGCAATACCTTACGCACGGCCAAGACCAGTAAATGTTGACATAATAGAGATCAGACACATACTTTTCAACGCTATTGAGGAAGTTAGGCATAGAGTTAAGACGCCAGAAAAAGCGTTCAAAGATGCGGCGAAAAAAGTTGATAAGATTTTGGAGTTGGAGGGTTCGAAATGAAAAAAATAATTTCATATCTGGCTCTAATTCTGCTTCTCTCGATATCTGTCTTTGCTGTAAATAGTATAGTGGCTGTTCAAATAAGAGGCAACACATCTACAAAAAAATTTGTTATTCTCAATCTTATAGGTTACACAAAGGGTATGAAAGTGAACATAGACAAATTAGCCATGGCGCAGAATATCTTGATGAGTTCTGGGCTTTTCTCCAATGTTTACATGAATTTAAAAGCAACGAATGATAACTACGTGCTTATAGTGAGTGTTGAAGAAAAAAATCATATTTCTCCAATATTTGATTTGGAAAAAGGAATAGGTATTAGAGAAAATGATCTCTTTGGTCTTGGAATAGAAAGCGAAGTCTCATTGAGGTGTTTCAACCTTTCCCCATTTAAAATCTTCCTCGGTGGTTATTCGTTTAGCCTTTCATCTCAGCGCACATTTGGAACACCATTTTCTTTTAAAGTTGCATTTTCAGACCTTAAGAAAATGTGGTGGTCAGATCCATGGTCAGAATTCTACTATGATTTGACAAGAACAACTGCTGGAATTGGATATATGTTGAATGGAGATTTAGGATTTATAGTGAGTTACACTCATGAGGATGTTTCTACGTCCACGACGGCACAACTTAGTGTTAATGCAATCTCGCTTAATATTCACGACTATCCAGTTCAGACTGAGGGCAAACGCACTTACACGTGGTGGAATTTGTACCTTGAGAGAGGATTCGATAATATAAAATACACGGTGGGGGCTGTTAACGCAAATCTCTATCACAGAATAATAGGACAGATATACTATCGATTAGGAGTATACGGAGCTTTAAATCTTGGAGATGCTCCTTTCACAAGAAAACTCTACTTTGGTGATACTTATAATTTAAAAGGTTATGATTCAAAAGAATTTGATTCTCACTTTATGTTGCTTCTTGAAACAAGAATCGGAGTACCACTCACCTCATCTTTTGGAATATCCAAATCACCGGAATTGAGTGTTTACACGCCAGAATTGATCCCTCAGCTTGCACTTATAGGTTATAAAAATATAACTTTGGAATCCTTTAAACCATCCATAGGATTAGGAGTAAAGATAAACACACCATTTGGCATTTTCGAGCCAGAAGTTTTCTATGGAAAGGAACTTGGATTTTACTTTGAAATGAAGTAAGAACAATTTTGAATTCACTTTAAGTACGATGTTTGCTATAAAAAGATTAGGCGTTGTGAGAATTTTTTGTGGAGGGAGTAAACTGATGAGCAACAAGAAGATCATGGGATTATGGTCGGCGGTATCAATAGGTATTGGAGGA
>JALSLY010000011.1 GCA_026988035.1 Thermotogae bacterium | reverse complement strand
AACTTTATACGATAGATAATGATTGGTTCGAAGCATTGCAAGAAACCGTTGCAAATGGTGAATGAAAATGGATGCCATAAATGACAACAATTTAAGAAATAAAATCTTATCTTTGGTAAAACAATATGCTTCCAACAAAGATGTTCAGAAATTTATTCCCAGCAAAACTCAAATACAGTTTGCGGGACGAGTTTTCGACGAACAAGAATACATTAATCTTGTAGATGCATCGTTAGACGGATGGCTTACAACTGGAAGATATGCGAACAAATTTGAAAAGCTATTTTCTAACTATTTTGGTTTGAAAAGCTGTTCGCTCGTTAATTCCGGATCATCGGCAAATTTACTTGCTTTAACAGCTTTAACATCTCCAAAATTAGGCGACAGAAGATTGAAGCCAGGTGATGAGGTTATAACAGTCGCAGCAGGTTTTCCAACAACAGTTAATCCCATAATTCAAAACAACCTTGTTCCTATATTTTTTGATGTTGAACTTGGCACATACAACATAAAAACGAAGGATTTAGAAAGCGCAATATCAAATAAAACGAGAGCTATTATGATAGCACACACATTGGGAAATCCCTTCAATTTGGATGAAGTGATGAAAATAGCGGAAAAATACGATTTGTATGTTATTGAAGATTGCTGTGATGCTCTTGGTTCAAAATATGATGGTAAGTTAGTTGGGACATTTGGAGATATTTCAACTTTTAGCTTTTATCCTGCTCACCACATTACGATGGGAGAAGGTGGAGCGGTTTTAACAAACGATCTAATTTTAGAAAGAATCATAAGATCGTTCAGAGATTGGGGAAGAGACTGTTACTGCGCTCCTGGCGCTTCCAATACATGCGGAAAAAGATTCACACAACAATTTGGTGACTTGCCTTATGGATATGATCACAAATACGTCTATTCGCACATTGGATACAATTTGAAGATGACCGATCTTCAAGCCGCTGTTGGAGTTGCCCAATTTGAGAAGCTTCCTGAATTCATAGAGAAACGCAAGAAAAACTTCAAACTTTTGAAAGAAGGATTGAAAAAGTACGAAGATTATTTTATACTTCCTTACGCAACACCAAAAAGTGATCCATCTTGGTTTGGATTTCCTTTGACAATAAGAGAAAATGCCAAATTTAGCAGAAGAGAACTTGTTACCTATCTTGAAGATCACAAAATAATGACAAGGATGCTTTTTGGAGGAAATCTTACAAAGCAACCAGCATACAAGGGAACAAAGTATAGAATTATTGGGGACTTGAAGAACACAGATATCGTTATGAATAAAACGTTCTTTATAGGAGTCTATCCAGGAATAACAGACGAAATGATCAATTACGTTGTTGAAACTTTCGATAGTTTTTTCAAAAGATGAGGGGATGATATCTTGAAGGTCGTGATCTTGGCTGGGGGCTTTGGAACAAGATTAAGTGAAGAAACGGATTTCAAACCGAAGCCAATGGTTGAAATAGGAGAATATCCCATTCTTTGGCACATAATGAAGATATATTCTCATTATGGATTTAACGATTTCATAATTTGTCTTGGATACAAAGGATATATGATAAAAGAATACTTTGCCAATTATTTTCTTCACAACAGCGATGTGTCAATAGATCTTGGAAAGAACAAAATAGAGATCATGAACAGTCACAGCGAAAATTGGAAAGTAACACTCATAGACACAGGGCTCAACACGATGACAGGTGGAAGAATAAAAAGAATTCAAAAGTACATTGGTCAAGAAACATTCATGCTTACTTATGGAGACGGAGTTGCGGACATCAACATAAACGAACTTGTTAAGTTCCACAGAAAGCACGGGAAATATGGCACGGTAACCGCGGTCCAACCCTCAGGGCGCTTCGGAGCTATGGGAATATCTGAACAAAATGTGGTAACTGATTTTATTGAAAAACCGGCAGGAGATGGCTCATGGGTAAACGGTGGATTTTTCGTGCTTGAACCGCAAATATTTAATTACATTAAAGGTGATGAAACCGTTTGGGAAAGAGAACCACTTGAGAAATTGGCAAAAGAGGAGCAATTAGTTGCGTACAAGCATCATGGATTCTGGAAACCAATGGACACGCTAAGAGATAAGAGAGAACTTGAAAGGCTTTGGAATAATGGAAAAACACCTTGGAGAGTGTGGAAGAAATAGATGACAAGTGAAACAATCCTTATTACTGGGGCTACCGGTTTCTTAGGTAGTCATTTAACAGATAAATTTGTTAATGAAGGATTTAAGGTTATTGTTCTCAAAAGAAGTTTCTCCAATACATGGCGCATAAATCACCTGCTTGATAGAATAATCTATTATAATATTGATAAAACTGATTTAAGCAAGCCATTTGAAGAACATAAGATAGATACCGTTATTCATACTGCCACGAAATACGGAAGGGCAAATGAAAAAGTTTCAGAAATTGTAGAATCAAACTTATTTTTTCCATTAAAACTTTTAGAACTATCTACATTCTTTAATATAGATACATTCTTTAATACAGATACAATTTTGTATAGATATCTAAATTATTATTCTTTATCCAAAAAACAATTTGTGGAATGGCTGAAAGTTTTTTCAAACAAAATAAAAGTATTCAATTTAAAGTTAGAACACATTTATGGGGAAAAAGATAGCACAACAAAATTCATACCATGGGTAATATCTCAAATGCTAAAAAATGAGAAAGAAATAAAATTAACGAAGGGAGAACAAAAAAGAGATTTTGTTCATGTGAAAGATGTTGTTGAAGCTTATTATAAGGTGTTTTCAAAAAAGAATTCTTTTAAAAAGGGATTTTATGAATACGGTGTAGGAAGCGGACACGCTGTAAAAATCAAAGAAATTGTGACGATGATAAAGAAAATAACTGGAAACGACAAAACTTATCTCAATTTTGGAGCAATACCTTATAGAGAAAACGAAATAATGGAATCATTGGCTAAGATAGAAAAAATAGAGAAAGATATCAGCTGGAATCCTAAAATTCCTCTAAGAGAAGGTTTAAAAAACACTGTAAAATGGTATAAAGAAAATGGATTTAAAGGAGTTTAAAATGAAAAATTTCAACAATTTCTACAAAAACAAAAAGGTTCTAATTACTGGTCATACAGGCTTCAAAGGTTCATGGATGTCTATGTGGCTCTTACATCTTGGCGCAAAGGTAATAGGATATGCTCTTGATCCATACACTTCAAAAGACAATTTCGTTGTTACAAATCTTTCTCATAAAATGGTAGATATTCGTGGTGATATAAGAGACTTTAAAAAATTCAATTCTGTTGTTGAGAAATACAAGCCTGAAATAATTTTTCACCTTGCAGCTCAACCAATAGTGAGACTATCTTACAAGATTCCACGAGAAACAATAGAAACAAACGTTATGGGAACTGAAAACGTTCTCGAATCTTTTAGAAAATCTAAAAGCGCAAAAAACTTGGTGATCATAACATCCGACAAATGTTATGAGAATAAAGAATGGATATGGGGATACAGAGAAAACGATCCCGTTGGTGGATACGATCCTTATAGTGCGAGCAAAGGGATGGTTGAATTGCTTTCTTTAGCTTATGTGAAGTCGTTTTTCAATCCTAAAGATTTCAAAAAACATGGAAAAGTTGTAGCAACTGTAAGAGCTGGCAATGTAATAGGTGGAGGAGATTGGGCCAAAGATAGAATTATTCCTGATTGTATAAGAGCGTTGGAAAATGATGAACCAATCAGAGTAAGAAGTCCTCAATCTATCAGACCATGGCAGCATGTGCTTGAGCCTTTGAATGGATACCTGCTTTTAGCATCTAAAATGCAGGAAGATCCTGAAAAATATTCCGGCGCATGGAACTTCGGTCCAAATCCAGAATCAATAATAACAGTTAAAGAAGTTGTTGAAAAAGTAATAAAATATTATGGAAAAGGAACATGGAAAGACGTTTCAAATTCTAACGAATTACATGAAGCAAGATTACTTAACCTTGATACAAGCAAAGCAAGATTTCTGCTTGGATGGAAACCAAGGTTGAATATAGACGAGGCAATCAGACTGACTGTGGAATGGTATAAGAACTATAAAAGTGGGCAAATCTTTGAAATGTCAGAAAAACAAGTAGAATTATTCCAAACATTTTAGGAGGATATTCGTATGAGGTATCTAATAACAGGAGGCTGTGGCTTTGTTGGAAGTAATCTCGCTGCAGAAGTGCTAAAGAGAAAAGAAAAACTTGTTGTTTTAGACAATTTATACAGGTATGGTTCTCAAAAGAATTTAGAATGGTTGAAAACAATTGGAGAATTTATCTTCATTCATGCAGATATCAGAAACTACAATGACGTTGAAGAAATTATAAAAAAATTCAGACCTGAAGTTATTTTTCACTTAGCTGGACAAGTAGCAATGACCACATCTCTGTCCAATCCACGGCTTGATTTTGAAGTAAACACTATAGGAACTTTTAATCTCTTGGAAGCTGTAAGAAAACATTCTCCTCACTCGATAATCTTATACTCTTCTACAAATAAAGTTTATGGTGACCTTGAATATCTTCGTTATGAAGAACATGAAAAAAGGTATGTATGTAAAGAATATCCCAATGGTTTTACTGAGAATTTGAAATTAGATTTTCGTAGTCCTTATGGATGCTCAAAAGGTGCAGCAGATCAATATTTACTCGATTACTACAGAATGTTTGGGATAAGAACAGTCGTTTTTAGGCATTCATCCATGTATGGAGGAAGGCAATTTGCTACTTATGATCAGGGATGGGTAGGATGGTTTGTTCAAAAAGCATTAGAGATTAAATATGGAAAATTGATTGAGCCATTTACTATTTCTGGAAACGGAAAGCAAGTAAGAGATTTGTTGC
>JALSLY010000010.1 GCA_026988035.1 Thermotogae bacterium | reverse complement strand
TATTATCAGTATTAATAACATGAAGATTCCTATTCCCCCATAAGTGTGAGAAAAATATTTGCCTGCTAATGTTTTCGCTTTTTCAAGATGTTTCATGTTTTATGCTCTCCTTATTATGAATTTATGTAAGTCTTACTCTTGGATCCAAAAATGCGATCAATATATCAGTCACAAGCATTGCCACGCTTATGAATAAAGCCATTAGAAAATATATGCCCAAAAGGAGTTGATAATCTCTTCTGAAGACAGCATCAAGCATGAGTCTTCCCATGCCAGGCCATGCAAACACTATCTCTATGAGAACTGCACCCGTTATGGAAAAACCCAACATGATACCGAATATGGTTAAAGGTGGAATAATGGCGTTTTTAATTATGTATTTTTTAAAAAGCCTTTCTTTGGAAACACCTATCGCCGTGAGTGTGATGGTGTAATCTTCGCGCTGATTCTGAACTATACTTGTTTTTGTGATCCTATAAAAAACAGGAATTTGGATCAATGTTAAAGTGCTAACAGGGAGTACCAAATGATGAATGAAATCAATAATCTCTCTGATGCCGGAATAGGAATACCTTAGATTTAGCATTCCGGATGTAGGAAATAATTTCAAACGCGACGAAAAAACAAGTATCATTATCAATGCAAGCCAAAAGGAAGGTGTTGCGTACAAAATATAAGATAAAAGAGAAACGATCGATTCACCATATTTTTTTCCTAAATGGCTTACAAATATTGCCAGGTAGAGACCTATTCCAAAAGCGAGAACACTACTGGTAATGGTTATAATTAAAGTGGGAAATATTCTTTCTTTTATCAAGTCCCAACACGGCTCATCATAAACGTACGAGTACCCTAAATCTCCCCGAGATAAATTTTCTATGTACTTAAAATACTGGACTACAATTGGCTTGTCGAGTCCATATTTTTCATCAAGTGCCTTTACTATCTCTTTTGATGGTTGCTCTAAACCAGTCATAACTGTTACTGGGTCTCCCGGCGCAGCGTGAATTATGAAAAAATTTGCCGTCATAACAAGAAATATCATAATGGCAATTGATACTATTCTCCTGAGTATATACTTGATCATATTTTCCATAGATGACTCTCCTCCGCAAGACACCGGCAAAGCCGGTGTCTTACTTGTTCAACCACGTTTTTGCGTAATTGTTATACGCGACTACACCTACAAGTTTGTACGGAAGATCCTCTACGTAGTCTTTATAAACATAACGATTTATAACCTCTGCGATTGGATATATGGGAAGATCCTGAGAAAGTATGGTTTGAACTTTAAAATAGTATTTTGCACGTTCTTTAATGTCAAAAACTTGTGAGCCTTCGCTGAGTAACTTATCAACCTCAGGGTTGGAGTATCCCATTACGTTGATATCTTTTCCCGTTCCAACTCTGAGAGTCAAGTTGTCTGGATCGGGTCCTTGAAAACCATCGAGAAGGGTAAGATCAAAGTCCCCGGCTTTCAAAACTTTTTGTATGTAAGTAGCGATTTCATATTCTTCAAGCTTTACTTTTATCCCTATTTGGGCAAGTTGTTCTTTTATAATTGTTGCCATATCACTCCATACTTGTCCTTGGAAATAAACTAACGTGGCTTTGAACCTAATGCCATTACTTTTAACAGGGTATCCGGCTTCGTCGAGCAATTTCTTTGCAAGCTGAATATTGTGAACTGGAATTTTAGCATTTGGATTGTAAGCCCACGAAACAGCCGGGGTGTAAAATCCCTCAGCCACTTTCCCATACTTTATAGCTTTATCAAAAATGTCTTTTCTGTTAAGAGCATAAGCGACGGCAAATCTTACTTTCTTATTGTGGAAAGGAGATTTTCTCCTTCCAACATTGAAAGCCAAATAATATCTACTCGGAGAAGGTTTGGTATAAACCACAACATGTGGGGTTTTCTTTAAGATACCCAATTGAGCTACATTGGTGTTTTCATCATAGTCTGCTCCTCCATTCAAGAATGTTTGAAGTGCTGTATTTTGGTCCGGAATTTCTTTGAACACTATTCTGTCAAGGTATGGTTCTCCAAGAAAATAATCCGGATTCTTCTTTAACATTACATAAGCACCTTTTACCCACTTTACAAACTCGAAAGGACCTGTGCCAATGGGTTTTTGATTATGTGGGTTGTTGAGCCAATCAACTGGAGAACCGCCTTTTGTAATGTCATAAAGATGCTTAGGCATTATGTACGTACCGTACCAAGCCAAAAAGCCGAGGAAAGGAGAATATGGCTTTTTCATTTTTATCACGACAGTATAGTCGTTCGGTGCTTCTATAGATTTAACTCGAGCAAAATGCGCATGTGCAGGCGCTTCCTTATGAGACATTATTTGCTCAAAAGTCCAAACAACATCTGCTGCTGTGAAAGGCTGACCATCTTGCCATTTTACTCCTTTGCGCAAGTGGAAAGTGTAAGTAAGCCCATCTTTGGATACTTCCCAACTTTTAGCCAGATCCGGTATTACATTGTAATCAGCATCAAGAGCCACCAATCTGCTGAATATACAACCATATATGCCACTTCCAGCATCATCAATTTTGGCATCTGGATTGAAGGATATTGGGTCACCCCAATATGCTATGACCATCGTTCCTCCTTTTTTCGGAGTCATACCGGCAATGCCCACAAAGATGACAACAGAGATCAGAAAGAATGTGAGAAAAACCTTTTTCATGAGACCTCACCTCCAAAAAATCTAAATTTTTCTTTCAAAGACAACTTCACCATTGATCAAAACCGTCTCAATAGTGGAAGTAACTCTTAAAGGGTGATCATTTGATATGACAACATCAGCATCCTTGCCAACTTCCAAAGTTCCTACTCTTTTATCAATTTCTAATATCTGTGCGGGATTAATAGTTATCATTTTCAACGCTTCGTCCAAATCAAGTCCATTTTCTGCAACAACCGAAGCAAGCAACCTCAGATGCTTTTGCGGAACGACAGGATGATCGGTCATCAACGATACCAAGACACCCTTTTTGTTAAGAATAAGTGGTATCTTATCGTTCATGTATTTGAAGCCGGTGTACAAGCGAGCTATCATTGGTGGCCCGTAAACAACGGGAACAGCTGTTGCCGCAATTTCATCAGCAAGCAGATCCCCTCCAAACACATGATCTATGCTTGCACGTATTTTAAACTCCTTTATCAGTGATAGAGCGGCCCTGATTTCATCTGGAGAAGTTGAAAGATGTATTTTGGCCATTAACTCTCTTTTAAGAACTCTGGCAACAATTTCATATTGATATTTTCTCTCGGCTTTAGCCTTTATTTCCCCTTTTAACCATTTTTTTGTGGCTGTAAAAGTATTGCGAAGGAGAGCAACCGTCCCCATTCTCGTTGTGGGATAGGGCTCTTTCGATTTTACTTCTCTTCCTCTTTTAGGCCCTAAAGCCATTTTCAATGCAGCCTCTTCTTTCAAAATTTCTCCATTTGTTTTCAATATAAGACCTATCCCGCCTATTACATTAGCACTTCCCGGTCCCGTATAAACGGTGGTTACTCCACCTGAAATAGCGTCTTTAAAAGCAACGTCGTGAATATCTAACGCATCGACAGCTCTCAGCTGAGGAGTCAGTGGTCCACTAAAATCGTTAACATCGGAATATTCCCAATCTAAACCTTCTGGTATCAAACCAATATGACTGTGTGCATCTATAAAACCGGGGGAAACGAATTTTCCATCTGATCTAACCAAATGAACATTTATCGGGACTTTTATTTTAGAACCTATGGCAACAATCTTCCCGTTTTCAATGAGTATTGTTCCTTTGTTAATTATTTCACCCGTTCCAGTCCAGATTTTCCCTCCTACGATGGCTTTCTTCAAATTCACTCCCCCTTGTAAGCAATTTTTCCATTTATAATTGTGTAAAGAACCCTTGTTTCTGGATCAAACGGTTCTTTGGTTAGAATTACCATGTCTGCATCTTTACCAACTTCCAAGGAACCTACTCGTTCATCAATTCCAAGAACACGTGCAGCGTTTATTGTGATCAGAGATAATGCATCCTCATAAGAGAATCCCTCTGAGACGCTTAAGCCAGCAAGAAGACTGATATATTGAATGGGGATAGTGGGATGATCTGTTGTAATAGAAAACATCAAGTTTCTCATTTTACCTAAATTTGAAATGTCCAAATTTTTGAGTTCCGTTCCCCTTTTTGAAAAAACAGGTGGGCCATAAACAATTGGTATGTTTTCAATTTTTTCTTTCACCCGATAAGCTTCTGTTGCATGATCGAGTACGATCTTTAAATTAAACTCTCGTGCGAGATTGATCACGCTTAATATGTCTCGAGATGTATGGACATGTGCTCTGATGAACTTTTCTCTTTTTAAAATGGGAAATATAGCTTCTAATTCGGGTTTATACTTCTCTTCACCAGAGTTTTGGTACTCTTTAGTTCTTTTAAATAGAATTCTTAAGGATGACATGATTCCCATTCTTGTTGTGGGAGAAAGCTTGTTTTCTGATAAGAATCTTTTTGGGTGCTCTCCCACTGCTATCTTTAAAAAAGCATATCTTTCCACAAGTTCTCCGTTCGACTTCATAATTGCACCTTGCCCTGGTACAATACTTATTCTTTCTACACTTGCTCCAAACGACATGTAAGAACCGGGTAAGATGCCAATTGTGGTCACTCCTCCTTTCAAAGCATCGGCAAACGCTGGGTCGTGTGGATCCAGACCATCGATAACATTAAGTTGAGGAGTTATGGGGTTTAAAAGTTCAACAGCGTGATCTCCGTACTCTGATTCAAGAGGACAAATGCCAATGTGAGTATGGGGATCTATAAAGCCAGGTACTATGTATTTGTCAGAAGCATCTATGATCTCTTCATCATTTTTCGGAAAGATACCCAAATTAGAGATATTGGCAATTTTCCCGTCT
>JALSLY010000009.1 GCA_026988035.1 Thermotogae bacterium | reverse complement strand
GTTGTGATTGAAGGAAAGATTCGAACGCAGATCGCCAATGTCAACGAGATACAGACGAAGATATTGAGGCTTTTGGGAGACAAATATGAAAAATATTATTTTTGATTTGGCACGTGCGGAAGGTGCGTTGAAATTAATAATGCCATTTATTTTAAAAAAATCAGATTGTGCAACGAACATTACAAGACGATCCAAAGTCCGTAGGGAAAGAGATTTTTCACATTTCTCTTGAAGTTTTCATCAAGACGTATAAGCTCACCAACTAAAAATCCACAAGATGTAATGTCTTTCCCACTTCCATGACCGTTCTACTGTATTTTGTAGGGAGAGGAGATGCCAGAGCATCATCACTTCCTCTTTGTGTCTGAGGTGGCAACCAAGTGGTAAGCGCAAGCGATAGCTGAGAGGGGGACCGCGTAGCGGTGGAAGGTGTTAGGTATGCAGCGTGCTTTACACAGAGTCTTTGACCATAATGTTATTCCGGCCTACGAGCCGGAATCTGAGGATGAGATCCCGGAGCAAGTCCGGGATGACATGTCGGTTTAAGACTCTATCAGATATATCAAGTACGGCATAACGTTAATGAATCAGATACTGTGATAAGACTTCGAAAAACCCCTTATTGCTTTACAAAATAAATTATTGACATCGTTACGATCGCATGATACAATAAAGTAGATAAAAATAGTCTACTTTAGAAAGGAGTATGGAAATGTTATCTTATAAAAAGAGCACTAAGCTATCGGAGGTCATAAAGGATTATCCAGGCATCGCAAGATATCTCGCGGATAAAAATCCAAAATTGAAACTTCTCAAAAACACAATTGTGGTCCAAATTATGGCTCCAAAAGTAACCCTTAACAAAATCGCGAAAAAGCACTCGATGACCTTTGAAGAATTGTTAGAAATGATAGAGGATGGTGTAAAAAGCGGTGAAATTGGTAATGGAGAAGAGTACAAAAAATCTGTGAAGACCGTGAATGAGCTTAAAGCTCAACTGAAAACCCTTATGAAGAAGCTTTTCGAAGAAGGAAAAGACATTGAAAGTGTCAAAAAGGAATTCAAAAACATAGTTTCAAAGGCGAATCCGATACTTATCGCTGTGACCGAATCAGAACTTACAAAGGAAGGATATTCAATTCAAGATTTGATGAAAGCTTGTGACGTTCATTTAGAATTATTCAAAGATCAGCTTATGAACTCGCGCAGGAAGATACCAAAAGAACATCCACTCCGGAGATTCATAAAAGATCATGATGCTATGATGTTGTGGTTTGAACAAGGATTGCAGATATCCCGTAAGATGAAAGAGCGATCAGGTTATGATGATGCAAGAGATCTGATTAAAGAATTGGAAATAACAATGAAAAACCTGAAGTCATCTGAAAATCATGATGTTCGGCAAGAAAATACTCTTTTCCCTGTGCTCGAAAAGTATGGAATAGAAGAACCTCCTGCCATAATGTGGGATGAACATACAAAGATGAAAGAAAAAAGAAATAAAATAGAGAAAATGCTTTCTGAAATCCCATCCAAGCCCTACGAAGAATTCGTAGATTATCTTCAAGGTACTTTTACATACTTGGTGGAAACTTTTATGAAGCACACGCAGAAAGAGCAGGAAATATTGTATAATGTGGCACTTGATATGTTATCTGAAAAAGATTGGCAGGACATACAACGTGAATCAGATAGGTTAGGATATTTTGAACTGCCCAAGGAGGTTTTGGAAAATGAATGAAACTGACAAAATGGATACGCAAGAGCTCTTTGAAGACTTAGATAGCGAAACGCTTTTGTACATACTCGATAATATCCCACTTGATATCACTTTTGTGGATAAAAACGATGTTGTGACCTACTTTAATCTTCCAATGGGGAAACAGCATGCCTTTCCACGAGTAGAACTTGATCTTGGAAGAAAAGTTCAAAATTGCCATCCACCAAAAAGTCTACATATAGTACAAAAAATATTGGATGACTTTAGAGCAAAAAGAAGAAAGTCCGCGGATTTTTGGATAAATTATCAAAACAAATTCTTATACATAAGATATTTTCCTGTTTATGATAAAAAAGGTGATTATTTTGGAGTTCTCGAAGTGGTTCAAGATGTAACTGAGATCCAAAAACTCAAGGGTGAAAGACGTTTGTTGGATGAGGAAGTTCAGCATTAATCCAGGGGCAATTCACGAATTGCTCTCAGGATTTTGCTCAAATAAGAAGTAAAAATCTTTCCAATCCTTTCAGCATTCGTTCATAACGCCCTTTTACTTCATTATTAAAATCTGAATAAAAATTCGGAATCTTATCGCCAAGTTTTGAAAAAGTCAAAGCAACTTCAATCTCGTCTGGAATAGAAAAATTGTTGATAAATTCTCCTCCAAAATATCTCATAGCTCTTCTCCCCACATGAATAAATGGAACCCCAAAGCTCTCAGCGGTAAGAGAAACATGAAATCTTTCTGACACAACGAATTTTGCATTAGCCACGGCATCCATTACATCTTCAGCGTCACTAAGAATCACAATCTCATCCGTTTTAACACGACGTGAAACTTCAACTGCCACACTTGAATCCACTGGATTCGCTACGATCACTCTTACGTCTACTTTGGGAAGCCACTTGTACTCTTTATAATTGCAAAGAGTTCCCATAAGTCTTGGGGCAAACACGGCAAATTTTGGTTTTTCGCGTTTGACATGATTCAAAAGATAAATGTGAGCGAGATCTGCTCCGACTTCGATTCCAGATCTCGACCAAAGAAGAGCCCATTTTACAGATGGAGCATCTGTGAGAAAGCCAGAAACAAGCGGACTCATCAGAGAAGTAGAGAACCTTTTTAAACCTATTTTCCCCATTTCTCCAAGCCCAACTCCAAATAAAAACACCGGTTTTTCCAATTCCAACGCTATATTTACAACATCAAGAGCATCCATATTGTTCTGTAATCTTCTTCCAGCAAATATAACTCCATTTGACATGGTGATGTTCTTAAACGCTTCACTTAACGTTGTGGGAGTCATGATTTCCACAGCTTTGTCTTTCAGAATTTCAGAAACTTGTATGTATGTCAATTTTTCGCCATAATTTCGGCTATTCTGGCCAGCTATAACTGTTACACGTTTCATCTGTAATTATTGTCCTTCCAATAATCTTTACCATAAAGTTTTTCTAAATCTTCAATGTTGTCCTTGGTGGGCTTAACAGTATCAAAACCATAATGTCGAAGATGCCTGATAAAGACCACCACGACTAAAATTATTGGAAGTCCTATCCACAACGCCCAAAATGATGCAAATTTCATGATTACAATGAACAACATGTGTTTTCTCCATTGAGCATAAAATTTATTAAAATTCTCACCAAGTACGTTAGAAAAGGCCTTCTGCCAGCTGTCACCATTTCTAACGTCATCAAGGAGGACAGGGAGTTTTCTTTCAAGATTAACTCGTTCGTTGATTGCGTTGAAAAGAGCGTAAACTTCTGAGTAGTATTCTTCCTTTGATTCCTCATTTGAGGGATATTCACGATATTTTAAAACGTCCACAGACCAAAATAAAAATGGATTTCCTCCTATTGGACTTATGTAAGTACCTTTTTCACCTCCGTACCACGTTGCAAGCCCTTCCATAACCCATAAGGGCATCATCTTCTTATAGCGTCTTATCCAAGCAAACTGAAAAACATGCATGAGTTCGTGAGCAACCGTTGCTCGCATTTCAGAGATAGGGTATCTTATTTCAATGAGAATTCGGAAGCTGTCAGGGTAAGAGACGGTAAATCCCATTTCTGGTCCAAATTTGCCTTTTGCTATCATCATATAAACCGGTCTTGTTGGAAAGAGCTTCCACATGAGCCCAAGAGAGTCCCAAAATTCTTCATTCCATGCTCTGACTTCATTTACATAGCCAATATTTACACCACTTTGAACGGAAACATAAACAGGAATTGAAAAGATACTAACTGCTAATAATAACTCAAATATCACCGCCAAGATTATTTTGCGCGAAGAAGACAAGCTCTGCATATATGAAATCGTCTATCTCACCATCCATGACCGACTGAATATTTCCGGTCTCATGATTTGTTCTGTGATCTTTAACCATTGTGTATGGCTGAAATACGTAGGATCTTATCTGACTTCCCCAACCTATCTCTTTTAAATTCCCTTGAATTTTACGAAGTTGCTGTTCGCGTTTTTCTAATTCCAATTGGTAAAGTCTCGCTTTGAGTATTCGCATAGCTACATCTTTGTTTTGAAATTGCGATCTTTCATTTTGGCATGTTACCACTATTCCCGTCGGCAAGTGTGTTATTCTCACCGCAGAATCGGTTCTATTGACATGCTGTCCACCGGCACCAGACGAACGATAAGTGTCAATTTTGAGATCTTCATCTTTTATTTCAACTTCCACTTCATTCTTAAACTCTGGAATCACATTTACCGAAGCAAATGAGGTGTGACGTCTTTTGGCAGCATCAAATGGTGAAATCCTGACAAGTCTGTGAACACCCCTTTCGTGTTTCAAAAGTCCGTAAACGTTTTCTCCTTTTAGAAGAAGGGTAGCGCTGTTTATACCCGCTTCCTCTCCGGGTTGGAGATCTATCTCTTCAATTTCGAAATTGTGCCTTTCTGCCCAGCGTGTGTACATTCTTAACAACATTTGTGCCCAATCGTGTGATTCCGTCCCTCCGGCTCCGGGATGTATCGAAAGATAACAATTCAGATCATCGAATTTACCGTTAAGCATCATACTCAATTCAAAATTCTCAAGGAGTTTTTTCGCCTCTTCGGCATCTTCTTCAAGATTTCTCATTAATTCTTCATCCTCTTCAGCCAGCTCAAGCCCGATTTCCAAGTCCTCTATCTTTGATTCCACTTTCTGAAGTTTTTCATATCTATCCTTTAAAATCTTAAGCTTTTTCAAAGTATCTTGAGCGTTTTGCATGTCACTCCAAAACTCACTTTTGGAGGTCTTTTTCTCTAGTTCTTCAATATCTTTTCTATTTTTTTCAACGTCAAAAACTTTTTTTATCTCATTGAACCGACTTTTAATGTCGTCTATCTTGATCCTCAGATCGTAACTTATCATGATTTGTACCACCTCTTGAATTTTTACCGCTTTACACGCATTCGTTTTCTTTTACTTTTAGAGGAACCTGCTCTTTTCTTTTCAGCTTTTCCAGAAGACATGGAAAATTCATCATGTTGAGTTTGCAGAATGGCAAATTCTTTTCTAGCACGCTCTTTTTCTTTTTGTTCATCAACAACCACGATTCTAAACGCTATGGATGAAATATCATCGTACATACCATCAACCATTTCTTCAAACATTTCGTAACTTTCGCGCTTAAATTCTATAACTGGATCTTTTTGACCATATGCTCTAAGATTTACTGATTCTTTAAGGTGATCCACAGTCTGAAGATGCATTTTCCACCTTTCGTCTATAACACGCAGCATAACATACTTTATTATATTCGGAAACTGTTCAATTCCGATTTCGCTGACTTTGCGTTCGTAATTTTCCTTGATCTCATTCATAATCTCTGACCTCAGTGATTGAAGATCCGCTGCTTTTTCATTGATATTTATGAATGGGAAAATCGGTTTCAATTCTGCCTTTAAACTTTCAAAATCCCAGTTGTCTGCGTATCTATCATGACAATATTTTTCAATTCTTCTATCAACAACATCCTCAAATATTTCCATAAGATGGTCTTCGACATCCGTTCCGTTGAGTATCCAGTTACGATGTGAATAAACGGCATTTCGCTGTCTGTCAAGCACTGAATCAAGCTCGAGAAGATGCTTTCTTATTGAGAAATGTATACCTTCAACTTTCTTTTGGGCTTGTTCTATGAGTTTGCTAAGCATAGAATGTTCAATTGGCTCACCATCTTTAACTTTTAAAGTGTTCATGAGAGATCTCATTTTGTCTCCACCAAATATCCTGAGGAGATTGTCTTCAGTTGAAAGGTAAAAACGTGTCTCCCCCGGATCTCCTTGCCTCCCCGTTCTTCCACGAAGCTGATTATCTATCCTTCTTGCTTCGTGTCTCTCGGTTCCCAAAACGTACAATCCACCCAGTTCAACTACCCCTTCACCGGGTTTTATGTCTGTCCCTCTGCCAGCCATGTTAGTGGCAATGGTAACAGCGCCCTTTTGACCTGCATTGGCAATTATTTCTGCTTCCCGCTCGGGATGTTTGGCGTTGAGTACTTCATGTGGTATGCCACGCTTTTTCAACATTTGACTAAGTCTCTCACTTTTCTCTATGGAAATGGTTCCAACAAGAACAGGCTGTCCCTTTTTATATCTTTCAACTATATCTTCAACTATAGCATTAAATTTTTCCTTTTCAGTTCTAAAAATCAGATCATTCATATCTTTACGAATAACAGGCTTATTTGTTGGTATAACAACTACCTTCATGTTGTATATTTGATCAAACTCCTCTTTTTCAGTGTAAGCTGTACCAGTCATACCCGCAAGTTTTTTGTACATCAAGAAATAATTCTGAAGGGTTATCGTTGCATATGTTATTGTCTCTTCTTTTATCTTTACGCCTTCTTTGGCCTCTATAGCCTGATGCAAACCTTCGCTATATCGCCTTCCTTCAAGAATACGTCCAGTGAATTCATCAACTATAAGCACCTCATCACCACGAACTATGTAATCTACATCGTGTTTGTACATATACAAAGCTCTCAATGCGTTTAACATATGAAAATTATATTCAACATTTTGCGGATCGTAAAGGTTGCTCACCCCAATCAATTTTTCAGTCTTCTTTATACCTTCCTCCGTGAGAGTAATGTTTTTTGTTTTCTCATCCATTTTGAAATCCACGTCCGGCCTGAGCTTTTTGGCATACGAAGCAAACATCTTGTACAATTTTGATGAAGTTCCAGCTGGTCCAGAAATGATCAATGGTGTGCGTGCCTCGTCTATAAGCACACTATCAACTTCATCTACTATTGCATAGTTATGACCTCTCTGAACACGTTGTTCTGGAAGGTACGCAAGATTATCACGCAAATAATCGAATCCCATTTCATTGTTAGTTCCATATGTAACGTCTCGATTGTAAATCTCCCGACGTTCTTCAGGATTCATTTCGGATTGGATCGCGCCGACAGTTAATCCAAGAGCCTCATAAATAGGCCCCATCCATTCAGAGTCTCTACGTGCAAGATAATCGTTAACAGTAATTATGTGCACACCTTTGCCTTCAAGTGCATTAAGATATGCTGGCATAACTGCAACAAGCGTTTTTCCCTCACCTGTTTTCATTTCTGTAACCATCCCGCGATGAAGCGCAACGGCACCCATTATTTGAACATCAAATGGACGCAAACCAATAGTCCTTTTTGAGACTTCACGAACAAGTGCAAACGCTTCTGGCATAATATCGTCTAAAGTTTCTCCTTTTGCAAGTCTATGACGAAATTCTTCTGTTTTCTTTGGAAAATCAGAATCATTTAGCGCTTTCACTTTCTCTTCAAGTGCGTTAACTTCATCCACAATTTTCTTAAAACTTCTCAAATACCTTTTGTTTTGATCAAATATCTTATTTATAAATGACATTTTTATCCCTCCAACAAACTTTCCCATGCGGAATTCACTACACTTCTTACATCAAAATTCGATTCACTCTCAAAATTCAAGAAGACTAAAAACTCTATGTTACCAGCCGGGCCTTTCAAAGGTGAATAAGTCAAACCGCCGATCGAGAATCCAACTTCTTTCGCAAAGTTAAGAATATTTTCAAGCACATCCACGTGCACTTCTTTCGATCTTACAACACCCTTTTTTATTCTCTCACGCCCCGCTTCAAATTGAGGTTTGACAAGACAAACTGCTTCACCTTTGTTATTCAACAATCTTTTCACAACGGGTAAAACGAGTCTCAATGATATAAAAGAAAGGTCGCACGAAATGAAATCGGGAATCTCATCGAATTTTTCTGATGTAAGAAATCTTACATTGGTACGTTCTCTAACAACCACTCTCGGATCATTTCTCAACTTCCATGCAAGCTGACCATATCCGACGTCCACAGAATAAATTTTTTTTGCGCCACGCTCAAGCATAACTTGGGTAAAGCCTCCTGTAGAAGCACCGAAATCACAACAGATTTTTTGATTCAGATCTATTTCGAATTCATCAAGCGCTTTAAGCAATTTATATGCTCCACGTGAAACATAAGGACTGCGTTTTTTAACTATAATTTCGGCTTTTTCATCAACAAATTTTCCCGCCTTCCACACAACAGTTCCATTGACCTTGACATTTCCTTCCAAGATCTCAGCCTTAGCTCGGCTTTGCGATGGAAAAATTCTACGCTCGGCTAACAATTCATCGAGTCTTTTTTTCACCAGAAAACCCTTCATCCTTAAAATAAATTCGATACAAATACAACCCATGTGCTGGAGCCGTCGCGCCAGCTTTGCTTCTGTCTTTCATCTCTAAAATCTTTTTAACATACACAGGTTCCCATGTTCCAACACCGACTTTTACAAGTGTTCCAACTATATTTCTTACCATGCGTTTCAAATAAGACTTTCCTTCTACGCGCACAAGTATAAATTTGGAAATCTTGATAACACGGATCCTATAAATAAGCCTTAATGGACTACGATCGTCGTTTTTGTCTTTTGAAATGAAAGACGTAAAATCATGGTAACCTTCCAGATATCGAGCAGCCTCACGCATTTTCTTCACATCTAAAGGATAGGGAAACCACCATACTCTATCACGAAGGAAGATGTCTTTTTCGGGTCTGTTAAGTATGAAGTACTGATATATTCTCTTAGTGGCACAACTGCGCGGATTGAAAATATCAGATGTAAACCAAACATCTTTAACATGCATATCCTTAGGAAGCAACGAATTTATCGCTTCTTTTATGTTTTTCTCAGTCATCCTCTCGTTGAGTTTTTTGAAAGAAAAAACCTGATAACTTGCATGGACACCAGCGTCTGTTCTCCCCGCCATGTCAGTCCTTACGTGCTGCTTAAAAATTCTCTCAAGTGCTTTGTTTAGCTCACCCTGAACAGTACGAACATCGGGATGATACTGAGAACCATGAAACGCCGTACCATCATATTCGACCACGCAAGCAACTTTCAATTTTGATCAATCCCTTGCGATTGCAAAGGCCACTACTTTATCCTCTTCATTCAACCTAACACATTTGACCCCTTGAGTTACACGACTTGTAATTGGAACATCGTTGGCCTTGAAGCGTATGGCTTTTCCTTCCGCTGTGACTGCAACAATTTCGTCCGAATCGACCACGGGTCTGACAGAAACAATGAGACCATTTTTCTCAGTTAACTTTAGGTTTTTTACCCCGTGTCCCGCGCGATGCTGAATACGATAATTCTCGAATTTGGTACGCTTCCCATATCCATTTTCAGTAAGCGTTAAAAGTTGAACATCCTTCCTATTGGATATGATCATGGAGACAACTTCGTCGCCTTTACGAAGATGGATTCCGGTAACTCCCATTGCCATGCGTCCCATTCTTCGAACCTCGTTTATCTCAAAAGATATCAACATACCCTTAAGTGTTGCAAGAGCCACAAGCGTGTCATCTGAATCGTTGTCGGTGAGCTTAGCATCGACAATCTCGTCTCCTTCTTCAAGCTTAACTACATATATTCCATTTGTTCTAACAGAAATATCCCCTAAGGAAGTACGCTTTATACGGCCCTTTTTTGTAACTATTAAAAGATCTCTTGTACTACTTATTTCTTTTCCTGGAGAAAGTACCGATTTGACTTTTTCGTTCTGGGAAAGGTTCAGATAATTCAGAATAAGTTTTCCCTTGCTTCCTTTGCTGTTCTCAGGTATATTATAATTTTTCACAAAATACGCTCTACCAAAATTTGTTATAAACATCGTATAGCTCAAACGCGTGGTGATAAAAACGTGTTCAACATAATCTCCATCCCGTGTTCTTAGAGAAATGTTTCCTTTTCCACCACGATTTTGACTTTTGTAAGAGTTCAAATTCGTAGAAGATATATAACCATTGTGCGTAACGGTTACAACCAGTTCATCGTCTGTGAGCATATCTTCCACGTTTATGATCTCCAAATTGTTTGTGATTTCACTTCTTCTCTCATCGCCATACTTGGATTTTATCTCAATAAGTTCGCGTTTAACCTCTTCCATAATCTTTCCGGATGAGCCCAAGATTGATTGAAGCTTCGACATACGATCTATGAGGGTTTTGTACTCTTCATCGAGCCTGTGATGTTCAAGAGAAGTAAGACGTTGAAGTTTCATATCAAGAATGGCTTTTGCTTGCTCTTCTGAGACTTTTAACACGTTTACAAGCTTTTGAGTAGCTTCTTCCACATCTTTTGCCCCTTTAACCACATCTACCACGGTGCCAATTGCACGAGAAGCTTTTATAAGCCCTTCAACAATATGAGCTCGCCTTGAATATTTTTCTAATTCAAATTCGCTTCTGCGTTTTACAACCTCGTATCTATGATTGATAAAAGCCATAGCTAATTGCTTCAAATTCATAAGTTTGGGTTTCCCGTGGTCTATCACAAGCATGTTTACTGGAAAATGTATTTGCAGAGGAGTGTGCTTATAAAGTCTGTTGAGTACAACATTGGGATTTGCAGCACGAGAAAGTTCTATCATAACTCTTAATCCTCTTCTGTCTGACTCATCGCGTATATTTGTTATAAAATTTTCTTTCAAATTTTTGGCATAATCAGCGATGTTCTCGATAAGGGCAGCCTTTGACACACCATAGGGTATTTCCGTAATGATTATTCTTGTTCGATTCTTATGCTCTTCAAAATGTGTCCTTGCCCTGACAATTAACGAACCATGCCCTGTTTCGTAAATTTTTCGAATGGCTTCTGCATCCATAATAATGCTGCCAGTTGGAAAATCAGGACCTTTCAGCATATTAGCCACTTCTGAAACACCAAGCTCTGGGTTGTCTATAAGAGCGACCATGAGATCTACAAGTTCCTTGAGATTGTGAGGGGGTATAGAAGTGGACATCCCAACAGCTATACCAGAGGCCCCATTCATCAAGAGATTTGGAATTTTTGATGGCAAAACCACAGGTTCTTTCAAAGATTCGTCAAAATTCGGAATCATATCAACCGTATTTTCTTCTATGTCAGCAAGCATTTCTTCAGCTATTTTTGAAAGCTTTGCCTCAGTGTAACGCATTGCCGCAGCTGGATCTCGATCAATTGAGCCCATATTACCCTGACCATGTACGATTGGATACCGCATTGTGAAGTCTTGGGACATTCTTACGAGTGAATCATAAATAGCCATGTCACCGTGAGGATGGTATTTCCCCATTACTTCCCCAACTATTCTTGCACTCTTTTTAGTTGAACCACTACTCTTGAGTCCAAGTTGATACATACCGTAAAGTATGCGCCTCTGAACAGGCTTAAGACCATCTCTTACATCCGGAATGGCCCTACCTATAATAACGCTCATTGAATAATTTATATACGAATCAACAAGTTCATCGGAAATCGATTTCCTTATTATTTCTTCCACAATTTACACCTCACGATATTTTTGCACCGGGATCTATTTGTCCATCGACTGTCAGAATTCTCAACTTGTTAGAATCTTTTGCAGCTAAAAGCATCCCGTTCGAATCCACTCCCATGAGTTTTGTTGGCTTAAGATTGTATATAATTATTATTTCTCGACCTATTAAAGACTCTGGAGTGTAGATTTTAGCGATTCCAGCAACTATCTGGCGTTCTTCTCCGCCAACATCAAGAATAAGCCTCAAGAGCTTTTCTGATTTCGGAATACGTTCAGCTTTAACAATGCGTGCTACTCTGAGATCAAGTTTGGAAAAATCCTCTATCGTTACTTGTGAGTTTTCATTTGTTTTTTGAGCTTCTTCTTTTGTCATATTTATCACCTTTTTCCATTTTTTAGTATCTATTCTTGGGAAAAGTGGCTCTCCAACTACGATTTTAACTCCAGATATGGTCTTATGCCACCCAAGAGTTTCGATCCCTTCAAATTTTTGACCCAATTTCTTGAAAATGTTATCACTTGTTTTTACCAATATTGGTGAAAGCATGATCGCAACGTTTCTGATCAAATCCGAAAGATTGTAAAGAACCGTTGCAAGCCTCGCTTTTTTTGAAATATCACGTGCCAATAACCACGGTTCTGTCAGATCTATATACTTATTTCCGAACTTAACGAGTTTCCAAACATTCGTGAGAGCCTCTGTAAACTTAAACTCATCCATGAATCTGAAATATTCTTTAATCGTTTCAATTGTGAGCTTTTCAATTTCATCATCATAAGCTCCTACTTCTGATGGTGCTGGAAGTGAATCAAAGTTTTGAGATATCATGGAAAGAGTCCTGTGAATAAGGTTACCAAGATCATTGGCAAGATCGGCATTTATTCGAACTATAAGGTTATCTTCAGAAAAGTCTCCGTCGTTTCCAAACTGAATGTCTCTAAGCAAATAGTATTTCACCGCATCTATTCCATAGGCTTTAATCAAGACTCTCGGATCTACCGCGTTCCCCCTTGATTTAGAAATTTTCTCGCCATTCACAGTTAACCAACCATGGGCAAAGATCTTTTTCGGTAGGGGTAGCTCCATGCTCATAAGCATCGCGGGCCAAACAAGGGAATGAAACCTGTTTATTTCTTTCCCGATAAAATGCACATCAGCCGGCCAGTATTTGTTAAACATTTCTTCATCCCAGCCATAACCTATAGCAGAGACATAGTTTACAAGTGCATCGAACCACACATAAACGACATGTTTAGAATCAAACGGGACTGGGACACCCCAATTAAAAGATGTCCTCGACACGCTGACATCTTCAAGACCATCTTCAAGAATTCTAAGCATTTCATTTCGTCTGAAATCCGGTCCGACAAAATCAGGGTGTTCTCTAAAATGTTTCAAAAGCGGTTCTGTGTATTTCGAAAGTCTGAAAAAGTAATTTTCCTCTTTAACATGTTCCAAAGGTCTTTGACAGGTTGGACAGAGATTGTTTTCGTCAAGGTCTTTGTCTGTCCAAAAAGTCTCGCAGTTGACACAGTACCAGCCTTCGTACTTTCCAAGATAAATGTCGCCCTTGTCGTACATTTTTTGGAAGAACAGCTGAACAGTTTTCACATGGTAATCATCTGTAGTTCGCACGAAAGCATCATTAGATATTTCAAGTTCTTTCCAAAGATTGACAAATCGTCTGGCAAGTTCATCAGAAAATTCTTTGGGATCTTTCTTTGCAGCTTGAGCCGATCTCAACACATGCTGACCATGTTCGTCAGTACCAGTTAAGAAAAAGGTATCGTATCCCATCATTCTTTTGTATCTTGCAACAACATCAGCAATGATAGTCGTGTAAGCAGAACCAATATGAGGATCAGAATTTATATAATAAATGGGAGTTGTGACATAAAAAGTACTTGGCAAGTTGTTTCACCTCTTACATTTTTGATAATTATAGCATACTTACGATTCTACACAACAAATCGCTACTATAGTCCAAAAGACGACTGAGTTGAAAACTTAGTCAACCATCCAGGAGCTTCAAGGAAATATCAAGAGACCTTAAAAGTAACTACAAAATATAAGTTTATCATATCAAGAAGAAATGAGGTGCTATAATAAAGCAAGTTTGCTTTCTGAGTTAAGGAGGTCTTGGAAATGGAAGTAGAAGACATAGTCAAGGAGTTGATAGCCTCTGAAAAAGACTCCAGAAATCTTGTAGATGAGGCAAGAACAAAAGCGAAAAAGATGATAGTTGTTGCTGATAAAGAAGGAAAAACGCTCTTAAATTCAAGAATAAGTGAAGCAAGGGAAATTGCCAAAGGTATTGTTGAAAAAGCCGAAGCTGAAGCTAAAACTCAATCGGAGAAAATGATAAAGAAAACTCAGGATGAAATCAAACTCATAAAAGAAAGATACACCAAAGTTAAAGATATTGTAATTTCTGAATTTATTTCTGAAATCGTTCAGGGAAAGAAAAATGGGTAGTATTTTAACTTACGCCGGGGTAAGAGCCAAATTGGCTGCTATGGCGAGTAGGTTCCTTAAGAAGAAAGATTATGAGGCTTTAATAGCTAAAGAATCGGTTCCGGAAATCACCAAGTATCTTCAAGGAACCTCTATGTATTCTGATGCTTTAAAAAATGTTAATGCCGAAGAAATCCATAGAAGGGATCTCGAGACTATCCTAAAAGCCGATCTTGTTAAGGACGTAAGGAAATTCTTTACCTTTTTTGTCACACTCGACAGAACTTTTGCAGGTTACATACTGAGAAGGTACGAAGTAGAAAATCTGAAGCTTGCAATAAGAAATGCTCTTATGGAGTCGGAGGCTAAAAAAAACATCCAGGAGTTAAAAGGAAAATTTTATGATATAGGGAACAAAGCACTCATTGATCCGATGAAAATCGCATCATCTTCAAGTAAAGAAGAGATACTCAGCAATTTAGAAAACACTCCATATCAAGAAGTTATTAGAAATATTTTTGCAAGTTACAAAGGAGAGCAACCAAATTTGGTTGGAGCAATTGAAAATGCTCTTGATAGATGGCTCTTTTTTGGAATTCTGAAAGCCACGGTCAATCTAAAATACGATGATTACATGATAATAAAAGAAATGGTTGGAGAGAGAGCAGATCTTATAAACATGGAATGGATCGTGCGAGCAAAAGAATTTTACACTTTAAGACCAGAGGAGCTTTACAATTCTCTTATACCTATGCGATTCAAACTGAGCATTTCAGATCTTCACAAATTGTGTGATGCTCGCAACACTAATGAAGTCTTAAGTGTTATTGCAGATAGCCCTTACAGAGAAATTTTGAGAGACTTGAATGCCAATGTAGCGAATGTAACTCCCGATATGGTAACGCGAAGTGCAAGGAGATTTCTTTATAAAAAGGCAAAGAAAGCCTTATCCGTGCTTGGAGGATTTTCAATTGCTCCTTTTTTTCATTATTCTTACCTTAAAGAATATGAGATAATGGATATAACAACTATCACAGAAGGCGTAAGATACAGCATGAAACCCGACGAGATAAAGAGTTATCTTATAAGGCCGTTTTGAGGTGATTTTATGGCTGTAACGAAAATGGAAAATGTAACACTTGCTTTTTCCAAGAAGGAGTTAGAAAAGGTTCATTTGAATCTCATTTCTTCTAATGCTTTTGAACCAATGCCATTTCAAGAGATCATTGACGATGAAATATCCAAAGAACTCTTTCACGGAGAAAGCGAAAATCCATATCAAGAACTGTACAACGAGATGACCAGCTTTTTGAAAATTACTGGTTATAGGCCTCCGTTTGATAAAAAGCGGGTCGAACTCGGGGAAGATTTAGATGTTGAGGCTGCTATCAAAAGATTTCGCCTCATGAACAAGGGAGTAAGAGCTTTCTTTGACAAAAATAATGAACTTAACAAAAAACTTCAGGACTACAATAAAGTGCTTTTTCACGTTAAAGTTCTTGTGAATTTGAACGTCGAGCTTGAGAACCTCGCTGAGATCAGAAGAATAAAGCTGATATTTGGTAGAGTTCCAGTAAGACATTATGAGACACTTGTTGAATCTTCACTTAATGTTCCAATCCTTGTTCTTGAAGTGAACAGAGACAAAGACAATTCTTGGATTTTCGTTTTTACCACACCGGATTTCATGGGTGAAGCTCACAAAATCCTTCAATCTGCTTATTTTGAAGAAGACAAATTGCCGGTTGATTATCGTGGAACACCTTACGAAGTTAAAGAAAGAATAGAATCCCTGATAGAAATCACTAAATTATCCATAAAAGAAAATGACAGTGCGATAAAGAAAGTTCTGTACGCTAGCAAAGAATTCATAGACAAAGTTTACTCAACTGTTCTTGCGCACAAAAGAATTTACGATCTTGCGGCTTTCAATGATAGCACACCAGGGAAAAATCTTTACTTCGTGAGTGGATGGATGCCAAAAGATGATGTTAAGAATTTGGGTAAGAAGCTGGACGAAAATGTTTTGATGATCAACAAGCCAGCTGAATTGCTTCCAAGAGATAAAAAGATCGATATCCCAGTTAAACTCAAAAATAAAGGGTTCCTTTTTCAAGGCTATGAATTCATAACCAAGATGTTTGGGACCCCTAATTATAGTGAGATAGATCCAACACCATATGTCACTGCTTTTTTCATATTCATGTTTGGGTTTATGCTTGGAGACGTAGCTCACGGCACGATACTTTTCCTTTTTGGATACTTTATGCACAAAAAAGGCTCCAAAAAATTTGGAACGGTTATGATGAGTGCTGCATTGTCATCAGTTTTCTTTGGTTTTATGTACGGTTCCGTTTTTGGCTTTGAAGATTGGATACCAGCCCTATGGTTGAGACCCATTTTACAAATAAATCAACTTCTTGTTGTCTCAATATATTTTGGAATAGGTATGTTGAGCTTTGGTATGATTTTAAACATCATCAATGGCTTCAGACAAAAAAATTGGGAAAAGGCTATTTTTAGCGCACAAGGTATAGCAGGCTTAGCCTTCTATTGGCCCTCAATCGTGGCAGTTTCTTTTTATTTCATCAGTGGAAAAATTCCTTTCAACGGTATGATGCTAACTATCACTTTAATTGCATCCTTGATCGCGATGTTTTTCAAGAAAATTCTCGGACAACTTGTTTCGCATCAAAAAGTCTCTTTGCCAAAAGGTTTTTGGGTTGAAGCTGGCTTTGGAATGTTCGAAACGCTCATTTCATTTTTAAGCAACGCTATCTCATACGTAAGACTTGCAGCATTCGCACTGACACATGAAGCCCTGTTTCTTGCTTTCTGGGTTATGGCGTTAATGGTCCTGCCATCGCCAGGTGGAGGTGTATGGGCAGTGATCATATTCCTTCTTGGTCAATTCATGCTTGTTGGTCTTGAAGGATTAGTCGTTTTCATCCAGGATCTCAGACTTGTATATTATGAATTTTTCACAAAATTTTTTGAAGCTAGTGGAAAAGACTTTCGTCCATTCCTTTTCTTGGAAGGTGATATCGAATGACAGTTTTCCAACTCCTTGTTTTTCTAGTCTTTTTGATGATGTTGATATCTTTCCTGGTTTTCAGGGGAAATATACTAAGAACACAAAAAAAGAGAAGAAAAGAGAACCCGGATGTAAAGTTAATCAAATACACAGCTCTTGGAGGAAATATCATCATTGGTCTTGCTCTTCTTGCGTTGTTTCTCACCCCAGATAAGATAACAGCAGCAGCCATGAACTCGTCAATATCATCAGCGATGAAATCACTTACTTCTGCAGGTCTTGGATTTATTGGTGCAGGCCTTTCAACCGGATTAGCTTCTATCGGCGCTGGGTGGGGAACCGGAATAGTTGGCAGCGCTTCGATAAGGATTGGTCGTTTAAATGCTGGAATGCTTGGGAAATCCATGATATTTGCGGGACTTGCAAATGGAGTTGCAACCTACGGCCTCATAATTTCTATTCTCATTCTCAGTAAAATTTAAAGAAATCTGGTGATCAATATGCCCTTTGTGTTTGTAGGAATATTTAGCACTCTTACGATAACAATATTGATGTTAGAAACCGTTTTGAACAAAAATCTATTTGTTAAAAGTTGTTATATTCGGAAATTAAAAGGGCTGATAATTTCCAACTTAGGAGTCTTGAGTTCTCTTATGTTATTTGGATTGGTTATGGTTTCTCCCGACAAAGCGATGGCAACACCTATTGCAAATAGCGAAGGAATAACCAAAATTGCAACCACCCTTATAAATCCAGGTCTTGGATATATTGGTTCCGGACTTTCAACAGGTTTTGCATCACTTGGTGCAGGTGTCGGAACAGGAATAGTTGGTGCCAAGTCTATAAACATCTTGAGATTCAATCCAAGAATTCTTGGGAAATCCATGATATTTGCGGGACTTGCAAATGGAGTTGCAACTTACGGTCTTATAATATCCATACTTATAATGAGTAGAATTTGAAGGGAGGAGTTTTAAAATGTTTGTTTTGTTCGTATTGATGTCTTTAGTCGTGTTCACCACCATAGCTCTCGGAGTAATTTTCAGCAACAAAAAGGTTATGGAACACGTGAACTCTCCTGTAAAAGTAGGTAAGAGAACTCTGGGAGTTAATATGGTTTCCTTGTTCGGGTTCATGACATTTGCAATTCTCTCTTTGATTCCAGATGGTCATGTTCTTGCCGCTACAACGAGTTCTGCAGCAACTTCCGTTGCAGCGAATATCAATCCGGGTCTCGGATACATTGGTGCTGGTCTTTCTACTGGTTTAGCCGCGATGGGAGCTGGAATTGGTGTTGGAATAGCTGGAGCATCAGGAATAGGTGCTATAAGTGAACAACCTGACATGCTTGGTCGAACGCTTATATATGTTGGACTTGCAGAAGGCGTGGCCATATATGGTTTGATCATCTCTATAATGATTTTTGGAAGGGTTTGAGCACAATGAAATTCTTTCTCATCAGCGACAACATAGACACCCAGATCGGAATGAGATTGGTTGGCGTTAAGGGTGCAGTTGTTCATGAGAAGGAAGAGATTTTATCCTTGTTACACGAAGTCGAAAAGAGGAAAGATGTTGGAATAATTCTTATGACCGAGAAGATAGCGACTCTTATTCCTGAAGCAGTACGTCGATTAAGGACATCAAGGTCGCTTCCTCTCTTGACCATCATCCCAGACAGACACGGAACCAAAAGGCCCAAAGACTTTATCACTCGTTATGTTCGAGAAGCGATAGGGGTGAAAATGAAGTGAATATAGAGAAAAAATTAAGCTCTTTGAAGGAGTATGTCAAGTCCATGGCAGCTTCTGACGCTGATAGCATTGTGAAAGATGCACAAAAACGCGTAGAAGAAATAAAGGAGAGCTATGTTGTTAAAGCAGAAAACAGTTACAATGAGATTATTGAAGAGGCAAAAAGACATGCCGACTTGTTGATACGTCGCGAAATATCCCAAACTTCCGCTAAGTGTTCAAAGATGCTTATGGATGCCCGAAATGAAATTTTAAGAACTGCTATAGACGAGTTAAGGGAGAAGATAAGTGGAATCACAAATAACGAAGCTTATGCAGATTTTCTCAAAAGAACAACCGTCGAAGCGATTAAGGCTCTTGAAGAGAAAAAAGTTGTTGTGAAAGTCAGGAAGAAAGACAAGTCCACAATCAAAAAAATCCTCGACATTTTAAAAAAAGAAATGAAAGATGTTGACATTCATCTTTCGAAGGAAGATGCTGACATCATTGGTGGAGTAATAGTAGAAACGGAAGATGGTCGTGTGATCATCGAAAACACTCTCGAGAACAAGTTTGAAGAGATTAAGGAAAGATTTTCTTCTATACTATTCTCGAAACTTAAATCATGACAGGTGATGTGCTGTGAATAAAAGAGCAGGTAAGATCTATATGGTAAATGGTCCTGTTGTTAAAGCAAAGGAAATGACGGGAGTCATGATGCATGAGGTGGTAAAGGTTGGAAAGTTGAAATTAACCGGAGAAGTAATAGTGCTCGAAGGCGATACAGCAACGATTCAGGTTTATGAAGAAACGTCCGGTCTCAAACCTAACGAACCAGTTGAAGGAACCGGTAAACTTTTGTCGGTTATGCTTGGACCTGGTCTTATAGGTAGTGTTTTTGATGGCATACAAAGACCATTAGAGGTTTTGAGATCAAAATCCGGTGATTTCCTTCAAAGAGGAATCTCTGCGGAACCTCTTGATTTTGAAAAACAATGGGATGTCGAAATTTTAGTAAACGAAGGTGACGAAGTCAAAGAAGGTCAAATAGTGGCAAAGGTGAACGAAACTTCAGCGGTGGAACACCGAATCATGGTTCCTCCTAATATTTCCGGAAAAGCAACAAAAGTCCAGAAATCCGGAAAATACACGATCGATACCGTTTTGATGATAGTCGAATCTAAAGATGAGAAACACGAAGTAAAACTTTACCAAAATTGGCCGGTTCGTGTTTCCAGACCTTATAAAGAAAGGCTGGCTCCTTCAGAACCATTGATAACTGGACAGAGAGTTATAGACACCTTTTTCCCAATAAGTAAAGGTGGAGCTGCTGCAATACCAGGAGGGTTTGGAACTGGCAAGACTGTAACACAACATCAACTTGCAAAATGGGCCGATGCCGATATTATATTGTACATAGGCTGTGGTGAGCGTGGCAATGAAATGACGGAAGTTCTTGAAGAATTTCCAAAGTTAATGGACCCACGAAGCGGCAAACCGTTGATGGAACGTACCATTCTTATCGCCAATACTTCTAATATGCCTGTTTCCGCACGTGAAGCCTCTATATACACAGGCGTAACAATAGCAGAGTATTTTAGGGATATGGGCTACAACGTGGCACTTATGGCAGATTCAACTTCAAGATGGGCAGAGGCTCTTAGGGAGATTTCTGGACGTCTTGAAGAAATGCCAGCTGAGGAAGGATTTCCTCCTTATCTTTCTTCAAGAATAGCAGAGTTTTATGAACGTGCCGGAAGAGTCAGGATCCTTGGTTCAGAAGACCAAAACGGATCGATTTCAATTATTGGGGCTGTCTCTCCTCCAGGTGGGGATTTCTCGGAGCCTGTTACAACACATACCAAAAGATTCGTACGTTGTTTTTGGGCACTTGACAAATCTTTGGCAAATGCACGGCATTATCCATCAATAAGTTGGTTAGATAGTTACAGTGAATACACAACAGAACTTGTAGACTGGTTTGAACAAAATGTCGATCCCAATTTCTCGAAATTAAGTAAACGAGCTATGAGCCTCCTTAGCGAAGACAACAATCTTCAGCAAATCATAAAACTTGTTGGCGAGGATGTTTTGCCCGACGATCAAAAACTTATCGTCCGTGTCGCAAACATTCTAAAAGTAGGATATTTGCAGCAAAGTGCCTTCAGCGATGTGGATGCTTTCTGTGATATGCATAAGCAACATGAGATGTTAAGGATCATTCTCATGTACTATGATCGTGCTAACAGTCTAATTTCAAAAGGTGTAGCAATCTCTGAAGTTCTTGAAGAAAAGATCGTAAATACTTTAATGAGAATGAAAGAAACAGTTTCAAATGATAAGCTTGAGTATTTCAAACAAATAGAACAGACTATTAGAAGCTTCTTTGACTCGCTTGATGAAAAATACGAAAAAGTAAAGGAGGCGTAATGCATGCCCCTCAAAGAGTACATGGGACTTTCTCAAATAAATGGACCATTGATATTTATCGAAAACGTTGGCAATGTAGGATACAACGAAGTTGTTGAAGTTACTTTTCGTCAAGAAACAAGGATTGGGCAAGTTGTTCAAATAAGTGACAAATTTGCCGTTGTTCAGGTTTTTCAAGGAACGGAAGGTCTAAATGTAAATGAAACTAAGGTCAAGTTTCTTGGAAAAACGCTCCAAGTTAAAGTTTCCGAAGAAATTCTTGGAAGGACTTTCAACGGAATAGGTGAACCTATAGATGGTGGTGTTGACATCATAAACGGTGTCTATCAAGACATAAACGGGTTTCCCATAAATCCCGCCTCGAGGATGTACCCAAGAAATTTTATCCAAACAGGCATATCTGCAATAGATGGGTTGATGACTCTAATACGTGGCCAAAAACTCCCGATATTCTCTGGCAATGGACTCCCACATAATAGGCTTGCCGTTCAGATTACCAAGCAAGCAAAGATCAAAGGAGAAGAAAGTGGCAATTTTGCAATAGTATTTGCAGCAATGGGGATAAAACATGATGACGCGCGGTTTATGCTTTCCAATTTTGAAGAATCCGGTGCTATCAAAAATGTCGTAACTTTTTTGAACCTTGCGGATGATCCAACTATTGAAAGGATAGCTACCCCAAGAGTAGCGCTTACAGCTGCAGAATATCTTGCATTTGAAAAAGGCATGCATGTACTTGTCATACTTACAGATATGACAAACTATTGTGAAGCGCTGCGTGAGCTTTCTACATCTAGGGGTGAAGTCCCGTCGAGAAAGGGTTATCCTGGTTATTTGTACAGCGATTTGGCAAGCATGTACGAAAGAGCTGGCATGATAAGGAATAAAAGAGGTTCTGTTACACAAATACCAATTTTGTCGATGCCAAACGATGATATTACGCATCCAATACCAGACTTAACCGGCTACATAACCGAAGGGCAAATAGTTTTGAGTCGCGAACTTCAAAGAAAAGGAGTTTACCCACCTATAGGCATTCTTCCATCCCTTTCAAGGCTCATGAAGGATGGCATAGGTGAAGGTTACACACGTGCAGATCATCCGCACGTTTCAAGCCAGCTTTTTGCTGCATATAGCCGAGTTCAAGAGGTCAGGGCACTTGCTTCTATAATAGGAGAAGAAGAACTTACCAATATCGATAGAAGGTATTTGAAATTCGGTGACGCTTTTGAGAGGGAATTTCTTTCACAAGGGTACGATGAAGATCGATCCATAGAGGAAACCCTTGATCTTGGCTGGAAGCTGCTTGGAAATCTGCCACCCTCAGAACTTACGCGTGTCAGTGAAGAAGAATTGAAAAAGTATTATAAAGAAATAGGAGAGAATTGAAATGGCCGAGAGAGTCTCCCCGACTAAAAGCAAACTCATAGAAACAAAGAGAGCTCTCGCACTTGCTATTGAAGGGCATACGCTCCTTGACAAGAAAAGAAACGTTCTTATCCGTGAAATGATGCGCTTCATTGACTCTGCTCGAGAAATTCAGGAAAGCATGGAAACGGTCTTCGATGAAGCCTATGAAGGCCTTCAGAGAGCGAACTTAAGTATAGGTATAGAGCACGTTGAAGAAGTAGGTTTAGCCGTAGAAGAAGTTGACGATCTTTCTATACGACTTAGAAGTATTATGGGAGTTGAGATTCCGGATATCAACGAAATAGATGATTCTATAACTCCTTCTTATGGATTTGTGAGAACGGATGCTAATTTAGATAAGGCTCACAAAGCGTTTAAACGTGCGCTTTCCCTGATAGCACGACTCACAGAGATAGAAACAACTGTTTACAGACTTGCTGTAGAGATAAAGAAAACTCAACGCCGAGTTAACGCACTTGAGAATGTTCTCATTCCTCAATACAAAGAAACGGTAAAATTCATAGAATCGTACATAGAAGAATCAGAGAGAGATGATTTTTTCCGTATGAAAAGGTTGAAACAGAAAAAATGAGCGAAAACAAGTTTTTAAAGCGAACTTTTTTCCACAAATCGTTTTATCCCCTTAAGAATGTTTTCCGGATCGAGATGGGCTTCCTCTATAACTTCTTCTAAGGTACCGCCAGTGCGCCATCTGTTATCCCAATCAGAAGACATAGAGTATTGAGCACATTTCTTTGTTGCCAGCCAGTCTTCAACGGCTCTCAATGATTCATTCGTTATTATCATTGAATTTTCCCATTCTTCCCACGGAAGAACTTTTTCTTTGTATTCATCAGGTTGTATGTCAAAGAGTTCCTTTGAAGGAATGGCAATAATTTTCAAGTTATATTTTTGGTCTATCTCATTCATAACTTTTAACAAGTTAAAAGTAGACATAGTTCCTCTAACCAATATTGTTCCATCCTTTTTCCCGTCTTTAAAATCTTTTAGAATGTATGCACCTTTTGCTGCTTCGAAATAAGTTGGTATTCCCAACTTTTGCCTGTCTGGAATTTCGATAGGAGGTCTTGTAAGATGCAAAACAACTATCGGAATGTTTGTTGAAAATGCTGCACCAAGCAAAACTGGTACTTCATTAGCTTCCCATGGGTATAAATTTATCACGTGTCCTTTTGGAAACAGCTGAGTGACAACGGGTGAAAAAATTCCAAAATGTGTTCTCGAATCATCAGCCGTTTCAGGTCCGGAATGTCCTGCAATCCATAGGACTTTACCAAGTCTTACAGGACAATCCTGAGTCATCTGAGAAAATAACCTGTATGCACCATATTTAAGGTAAGAAAATGAACCATATGTAGATGTAGCCATGTAAAATCCGTTGAACGATTCAAATGGTTTGTCCGAAAGGTTAATTGCAGCCACTCCTGCAGAAATTCCAGCGTTTGTGAACTCTGTAATCTCTTGGGGAAGCAAAACACCATTTGGATTCTTCTCTTTGTCGTACCAACCATAACCATCAAAATCTCCAAAACCTTTTGCAAAACCAGATATATTTGTCGACTCAGCCAAATCTGCAGACGCTGCCAAGAAAAGAGGGCGATCGTATTTCCTTTTGCTTTCGGAATTTATCCAAGCTCCCCACACACTTAACGCTTTTCTATTTGCAACTTTTGTGCCAGGTTCAAAAAAGATTTCTTTTGGATATTTCATGTAGTCAAAAAACTCTTTGTCTTTAAATATCTTAGGTTCAAGAGTTATTTTCGTTTTCGGAATGCTTTCTGCTATTTCAATGATTCTATCTGTAAGATGTGTTAAAAGTTGCTCATTTCTTAAAACAACATCAAGTGCGATTTTCAAATTTTCTTCAGTTTGTTTCAAAAATTGCTCATGCTCTGGGGCGACTTTGCCATATCCAACAAATTCGACACCGTAACGCTGAATGAATTCATCTCTTGTCTTCCAAAATATATCTGAATTTGCCTTGTGGGGTGTACCATGAGATTTGTTATCATACACACCATAACCGTATCCTTTACGTGTTCTAAACCACGCTACGTTAGGTACGTTATCTTTTTTGTGAGCTTCCAATTTTTCAAAAGTTTCACTTATTTCTTTCCAATCATGACCATTTTCACATCCGGCAACATTCCATCCATAAGGCTCAAACCACTCTTGAGGTGTTCCACTTACAACGGAGCTTGTTGGTCTATCATCTATCCCATAATTGTTCCAATCTATCAGCCAGTAAAGATTATCAAGGCCAAGCCCCCATGCAGAGTTTTTTGATTCGTGCGATGCACCAGGAGTGAGTCCTCCTTCACCCTCTATCACCCAAACTCTCACATTACTCAATCCAGCACGTTTAAGTGCAAAAGCTTCTCCTACAGATGGTGGCAAACCATGTCCGGATGGTCCTGTGTTGAACTTCAAAAAGAGAGTCTTTCCCGAAAACTCCGCGTGGCCAGGAAGTCCTCCTCGATGTCTAAAGCGCAAAAGATCCTTTAGCAAAACAATTCGTGAAGGGTCTATTCTAAATTTCTCATCTTTTGTCTCTTCGAATCGCTTTTTGAAAGCTTCACCGATTATCGCCAAAGCAGCATAAACCAACGGAACAGTATGGCCAGCGCTAAGTATGAATCTATCTCCAAAGGGATTTTCTGGATGGCGTATGTCGTATTTCATCTTTCCTGAAAGAAGCAAAGACCAAAACACGTGCATTTTTGAGCGCGATCCTCCTGGATGACCACTTTGCCTCATGTTTAATGTAAAATCTATGAGCTGACCTGTTACATCTTTTAAGATCTCGAATTCTTTAAAGTCCAAATGTCTCACTCCTTTACTATCCAGTATAAACAATCTTTTAAAAAGTTTTATGAATTTTCTCTGATGTTCACTTTTACAGATTTACCAGTTTTACATGATTCGTATAAAGCTGTCACAACTGCAAGCGTATTTCTTCCATCCACACCGGTGATTCGTGGTTTTCTGTTGCTTAAAATGGAATCCACGATGTCCTCTAACTGCCTCTTGTGAAGATCATATGATATTTTCGGACTTGCAGTGCCGCTTTCTCTCATTCTTTCCTTTGCTTTCTTTATTTTTATACCATCTTTTGTTGCAAAGAATTCTATCTCATCATCAACAATAACGGCCGTTCCGTTTTTTCCATAAATATCGAGTCTGGCAAAAAGTCCAGGATACACAGTCGTGTTTGCTTCTATCAACCCAAGAGCACCGCTTTTAAACTTTAAGCTTCCTACTAAAAGATCTTCCACTTCTATATCATGCGCCATTGTTCCACAATAACTGAAAACTTCTTCTACAGGACCCATTACATACCAGAGAAGATCTACATAATGTATAGACTAATTTATAAGTGCTCCTCCACCGTCTAAAATCCGTGTGCCACGCCATGCTGAACTGTTGTAATATTCCTGAGAACGATACCACTTCACCTGAGCTCCGCCAAAATTCAATTTTCCCATCTCTCCACTTTTTACAGACTGTTTAACTCTCATAACAGCATCTGAAAAACGCCTTTGGGAAATAACGCTCAATTTAACATTTTGTTTTTTACATTCTTCTATAAGGGCATCTGCCATCTTAAGATTAACATCTATTGGCTTTTCAACGATAACATGTTTTCCGGAACGCGCAACCTCTATCCCAATTTTGGCATGTGTCCCACTGGGAGTTAAAACACAAACCGCATCTATATCATTTCTCTTAAGCATCTCATGAAAATCGGAATAATATTCACTTTTAAACTTTTTGGCAAGCCTTAAAGCTTTTTCTTCAGCACGACTTGAAACAGCTACAAGTTCAGCATTTCCGATCTCGGAAATGCTTTTTGCGTGGATCAAACTTACATTGCCTGCTCCTATTATCCCAAATCTAACTCTTCGCATTTATCTAATCACCCTAACGCGAATCCCAATGAAGATATAGTGTCTCCGAGTCCAACAGTGATTGTGGGATTCGGAACTACTTTGGTGGGAAAGAGAACGAACTTAGTGTCGCTTTCTTTCCACTCCTTATACTCTATGCTCGATGTTGGAATTTTAAGCACGTCTTTCAAATTGTCAGAGATCAATTTGCCATCTTTTGCCCTTTGTGCTGCAGCTAACGCTGCAAATGCAAGAGCAAGTTTCTCCTCTTCAACATCATAAAATTTTTCATCAAAAGCAAGAAGATAAAATCCAAGAGTATGAAAATGTACCCTCTTAAGGCCTATTTCCCTGAGTTTCAAAAGCACATCTGAAGTCTTTTTAACATCTCCCTTTTCTATCCCATTCGTATCCATACCTAAATCACGAGCTATCCATGATAACTCAACTTCGTTTGCTCCAAGGCTGTCTGAAATTGGAAATAAGGTATCTTCCACGGCCTTTCTTACACCATCACGCCTTATGGATGCAAATTCAACATGAAATTGAATTTGTGGATTTCTCCTCTTCATATCTTGAATAAAATTTGCAAGATCGTCAATTCTATCTCTTGCCGTTTTACCATCAGGATAAACATCCCTCATTATGTGAAAACCCGATAGAAGAAATTTTGAGATCGCTGATGCGTGTTCTATAACATACGATTTAAAAGGTTCCCTAACTTCTAATCGAGAATTAACAGGATTCCAGGAAGCTATAAATCTATTTGATCGTGGACAAATGTAATTCTTCCCAGAAATTTTTATCTTCTGTCCTTGAGAAAATTCAAAAATCCAGTGAATCGCTTTTATCCCCTTCTGACCATATATCTCTTTTGGTTGTTTTAATCCATCACCGTAGACCACAAAAAGATTGGGAGAAATCGGAAAGAGCTTTGCGAGTTCCTCGGTTAAAGGATAGGCATAGATCAATACTTTGGGAAACGGAAAACAGGTCAATGCTGCTGCCATGTTGGCTGAAGTTCCTCCTAAATGCAAAGTACCAGTTCCGAATTCTTTCATTATCCACTTATAAACATCTTCAGAGTCAATCATGAGTTGAAGTGCTGAACCATTTACAAAAGAAAACAATAGACTTTTGAAAAAGTCCTCTTTTGTTTTTATGGATTTTGGTAGCATATCCAGATTTTTGGGAATGTCTATGTCCATAATGTTACTAAACTTCTCAGGCTTTACTCTAATTAAACCATCTATTACCGAATGGAAACCAAGAGCAATTGCCGACGAGCTCTTGGCACGATTTATGCTAAAATTGATAGATGCATCATAAACCTTATCAAGTATCATATAATTCATACCACCTTTTTATTGACATCAAAGATGAAAAAGATTCGGCAAGAACATTGACAAATTTGGAACGTATGTAATAATGATCAAGACTATTACCATGGCGATATACAGTGGAACCATTTCTTTGGTGGTTCTCTCTATCGTGGTTTTACCAACAGCACAACCCACAAATAACGTATTACCAACAGGAGGCGTGCACAGACCTATACCAAGATTGATGAGCATAACTATTCCAAATTGTATTGGGCTCATGCCAACCTTTTCAACAAGTGGTAAAAGTATTGGGGTCATTATAACTATCAAAGGAGCCATATCCATTACGAGTCCTAACACAAGAAGGAGTAAATTGATCATGAGTAATATTATAATTGGATTACTGCTGATAGATGTTATAGCATTAGCAAGGGCTGAGGGTACTTGTAAATAAGCCATGACGTACCCAAAAGCTGCAGCATTTGCAATTAAGAACAAAACCATAACAGAAGTTCTGAAGGTTTCTTTGAAAATCTTGACAGAATTTTTGAAAGTCATGTTTTTTCGGTAAAACAAAAACGAAACTATTAGCGCTGTTGCTGCTCCTATACTTGATGATTCCGTGGCTGTAAAAAATCCAAAGACTATGCCACCTACAACGATCAAACCTATACTTAAAATTATTAAAGATCGTATTAGAACCATTGGTATTCTTGCTTTTTTTACTCTTCTTCCTTTCGGGAAATGTTTAATGGGAGCAAGTATAAGCACAATAGACATTTGAGCAAGACCAAGGATTAATCCCGGAATGTACCCAGCCATAAACAGTGCCCCTACAGATACCCCACCAGCTGCAAGAGAATATATGATCATATTTTGGCTTGGTGGAATGATTATTCCTTCTTGCGAAGAAGTAACCGTTACAGCTGTTGCAAATTCTGTTGAATATCCTTCTTTTCTCATCATGGGTATCAAGACACTTCCGATAGAAGCTGTGTCTGCCACAGAAGAACCTGATATGCCACCAAAAAGCATACTTGCAAGTATATTAACAAGTGCAAGACCACCTGGCAACCAACCAACTATAATATTTGCCAAATCTAGCAAATCATTTCCCATTCCACTGTAATTAACAATTTGTCCTAGAAGAATAAAAAACACTATGGCTAAGAAGGCAAAAGAATTTATACCATAAGTAAGATCTTGAAAAATTACCAAGACAGGTAATTTAATAAATATGGCAGTGAAAAAAGCTGATATGCCCAACGAGAATGAAATTGGAACCCCCATTAAAATAAAAAGCGCAAAACTTCCCCACAAGAAAATGATTTGCGATTGAGTAACAGAAAAAAAGTTTACCCAGGGAGCCTTAATAAACAATGAAACTATAAATACAGCTAAAATGATAAGGATAATAACTTTTACCTTCATTTCTCTCTCCTTGGCTTGTTTTTCAAAAGGATCTCCAGAATTCTTTCAGCAGAAAATAACATCGAAAATATTCCTCCTATCATAACTGGAATGTAGAGCCATGCGTTTGATATTCCAAGATCTGGTATTATGCCTGGCAAGATCGCCATTGAATATGAACCAACTATCATGTAATAACCAAAATAAAAAATGATGCTAAAGACTATTATATTCACAATTTTTTTCACTTTTGGTGTCAAACTATCCGCAAAAAAAGCAACTCTTATATGTAAATTGCTTCTTACTCCTGTACCAGCACCCAACATTGCCATCCAAATCATGGTTAAAAGAGTGATATCAAGTGACCAAGTTAGTGGGGAATTAAGCACATCCCTAAAAAAAACTTCTATCAAAGAAACGATAAGCATCACAATAATCGAGATAAATCCAAACCACTCAACAGTTTTTTCAATGTAACTAAGTAAAAACAGTAGCTTCTTCACTCAAAATCACCACCATCAAGGAAATGCCGGGGAAGAAATTCTTCCCCGGTAAATTTATTTTGTGCTTCTTATAGCATTTATCAGATCTTTATATTTGCTGTATTGTTTATAAACAGGTGCAACGGCTTTCTGGAACAGAGCAATGTCAGCTTTGGTGGGATAATAAAAATGTATTCCTGCTTTTTTGAGAAGCTCCATGTCCTTTTCTACTTTTGCATTCCAAAGTTTTCTTTCGTATAAAGAAGAAGCCATAGCAGCCGTCTTAAATATAGTTTGTTCTTCAGGAGTTAGCGAATTCCAAGCCTTTAGATTCATGAAGAGTATTTCAGGAACTCTCGAGTGTCCATCAAAAGAATAGTAAGGGGCTACTTGATAGAAACTCATCGTGTAATAGCTTGGGATATTATTTTCAGCACCATCTATAACACCAGTTTGAAGGGCCGTGAAAACTTCACCGTATGCCATAGGCACAGCTGAACCCCCCATTGCATTAACCATTTTGACAAAAACAGGAGCTTTTTGTACACGTACTTTAAGCCCTTTCATATCAGATGGCTTTAAGATCGGCGTGTGTCTCGTGAAGAAACTTCTTTGACCAGAATCGTAGTAAGTGAGACCGATTAGCCCAGCTACCTTCATGCTGTTAAGAAGTTTTTCACCAATGGGTCCGTAAAGTACTTTCCATTCTTGAGTTGAACTTGAGAAAATATAAGGAAGAGACAACACACTTAATTCCGGAACAAAAGATGCCAAAGGAGCAGCATTGACTCTGTTGATCTGTATTATCCCGGCCATAGTTTGTTGAACAGTCTGAGTCTCTGCGCCAAGTTGTCCACCGTGGTAAACTTCAATATTAATCTTTCCGTTTGTCATTTCTCTGACAATGTTGGCGAAGAATTGATCTGCCATGGTTGTTGGATATCCAGCAGGTTGATCATCAGCTAATCGCCACGTAACGGCAAAGATGCTCAAAGTTACTAAAGAAAGCATCAAAGCAAGAACTACTAAAAGACGTCCCTTACTTGACATTCCCAAAACACCTCCTCTATTATTCACCCCATTTGGGGTTATCCACGTATTTACCACTCAATGGAGTCCAGCCGCCTTTTTGAACTCTCTCGAGCTTAAATCCATCAATTTTGTAGATGAATATCTCGTTTGTGACGTTCACAATTGCACTAAAGAGGTGACCTCCGACAAGTTTTTTATCTGGTCCTGCAAGTGCCACATGAATATGTGCAAAGGGCTTTCCATCTTTCTTCTCTATGTTCCCAGTCATTGCCACAAGCTCATGAGGAGTCTCTACTTTCGTTTTTTCATATTCTTTTCCGTTAAACCATCCGATTTCAAAATCTCTCAACATTCCCATTCCCGACAAGATCACACCTGTATCGATTGAATATTTTTCTATCACAGAATAAAGCGAATCGTAAAAGTTGTCTCCGTTGTCGAATCTTACAAAAATAAGATTTCTATCTCTTATGTCAAAAATCATAGAAATCGCCTCCTTTGTCACATTAAGGTTTCTTTGAAAATCTCTTTTAGTTCGTCGAAGTTCTTGTTTCTCACCTTTATCATTTCCTCTAACGCCTCCATAGCAGATAATCCTTCATGCACTGTCTTGTACACCGCATACATTACAGCTGCCGGATCATCATCTCCTGGGAAAAGAATATTCCTTCCTACCAAAGCTCCCCGTACATTTGGACCGCTTTCTAAAGCTTTGGAAATATTTTCTATTGTATATGTGGGATCCTCTTTGGAGTCTCCTCCAAGTATCAAAATGGGAAGGGTAGTAGCCCTTACGACTCTTTCAAAATTTGGTACATACGGAATTTTTATCCATGTTTTTGCACTTGAACCACCTATTCCAGAAACAATCCCAACGATTTTTATCAACTCATCAGCATCCATGATAGTCTCATATGAAGATTCTTCATCTTTTTTAGCAACAGGAAGTGGCTCGAGGAAAACCGGGAGTCCTTGTTCACTACATTCTCTAACAGCTTCAGCACAAATTTGCAGGGTCCTCACAGACCATCTTGAGTAACGGCCTGTCTCAAGTCTAAACAACAATTTCCCAGCGTCGAGATTATTTCGAACGAGATCTCTTGGCCAGTATGATGTCAACATATCGTCCATTTCGTATTCGATCCCAGAAAGGCCAGATCTGTTCATGCTCCCAATGAGTACTTTGTTATCTAAAAATCCTTCTCGACCTGCCTTTTTGTACAAATGATCGATCATGGCTAACTCATCTATTATGTCGGGAGTTGCCATAACACCATCAACGTAGCCCGAGGTTAAAGTTCTGACAATCCTGCCAAGATACTCAAGCCTGTCTCCCATCGCTGTCGGAGAATTTCCAACACTTGTGACACGTCTTGCCGGGTGATCTGCAGCGAGAATAACAAGATAGCCATCATTTGTTAAATCCTTTCGTTTCTTTCTCGATTTTAGAGTTTCCTCTATTATTTCTGAATTTTTGATTCTCAGATCCGTGAGCTTAAAAAATGCCCATTCAGGAAAATATTCGCGTGTGACGAATTTGTACCTACCCACGCCATATATCACATCTTGCCATGTCCGGACGTCATCATAGAATGACTTAGCATGTTGAAGAACCGGCACACTTCCCTCACGACCTCGTGGCATGATCTCAAAACCTATGGGGCCTTTGTATCCCATTTCATGGAGTGCTTTGATAAAATCTGCAACTTCTCTAAGCTTTATCGCTCCGTTTGGATAAGCAAAAGAAATATGTGAATCTCCGTAATTTGGATCATTTGGATCAAGAACACAGTTCCCTATATGCACATGAAAAAGGTAAGGCATAAGATATTGAAGTACCTCTGTTGTTTCTGGCTCCTCCACCATTTCTTCTTTCACTAAATTTTCATATTTCTGTGTGGTTGCTGAACCAGATGTTGCTTCAGTGGGAACTTCGATGTTGATGTTTTCATGTTTTATGTGAATGTTCCTTATGAGGAACATATGAGTAAGATCGTACAGGAGCCCAAACTCATCATGATGATACTCATCGCGCAGTCTCCTGGCAATTTCAATGGCTTCAAAAGTGGGGCCTATAAGTTGGTTGTGGAAACGACCACGTGGATCGTCTATTCTGTCAAACATTTCAAGAATGATCTTCAATGGCTTTTTCTTTAAAGTCTTCGCACGTTTACTTGAATACTCACAAAGTTCGTGAATAGATCTGATCAGCGATAATTTCGCACTTTCGCGCAAAGTTTCTCCGGGATCCCGCCCGCTCATCAAAGTGAAGCCTTCTGCGTTAAATTCATATGCTTGATCGATCATTTCCTTGAGTCGATTGATAGAGTTTATTCTGTCAAGTTCATTGATCGAAGAAATATCTGTTGGAGCATATCCTTCTTCGTTCAATATCTGTACGGGCTGTGCTGTGAAAAAGATATGAAGATCTGTTTTTGATAAGTAGTCGATCGCCTTTTTCATCAAGGATGGATCCTTTATTCGAGTTAATTCAATTCCACCGAAATACGGATCCTTAGCCAAAACTTTGAGAGATTCCATAAGGTAGCGTTCACCAGGCTCGCCCCTGAGCATTGAGTTTGTATTTTGTCGACCAGGAAATGCCATCGGGTGTACAACGGTTACCATGTTTTTTTCGAGGATCAATTTTTATCTCCTCCTTCTTTGGATGCTTTTACAACATCCATCCCTAAGCTTTTTAACAATTTCTCAGTCTCAGACGGTATGCTCCAATCTGTTATCACATGATCAATCTTGTCAAAAGTGGTATATATTGCAAACGATGGATGAGCAAACTTAGAAGAATCTACAACAATGAAGATCTCACTTGCTTGTGAAACCATCGTGTTTTTGATCTTTGCCTCGTTTATATCCGGAGTCATGAAGCCTTCGATGGAGAAGCCTGTTGCCCCGATGAATGCCTTATCCACATAGATCTTTTTTAAATTTTCTTCGCATAGAGCCCCTATTAATGAAAAACTGTTTTCTCGTACAGAACCACCTAAAACGACGAGATCCGCGGAGGTCCCTACAAGTTCAGTCGCTATAAAAAGATTGTTCGTCACAACAGTGAGGGGATACAAATGCATTCGCTTTATCTCTCTTGCCATGGCAAGTGTGGTGGTTCCACTGTCAAGTATTATGCTATCTCCAGGTTTCACAAATTCAAGAGCTTTTCGCGCGATCGCGAGTTTTTCTTCCACATGTTGTTTCGACTTTTGAATGAAATTCCATTCCACTTTAGTGTGAGAAGGCAAAACGGCACCACCATGGGTACGTATGATCAAACCAAGATTTTCTAATTCTTTTAAATCCTTTCTTATAGTTACGCTCGTTACACCCAACCGATTTGACAGCTCTTTAACAGTTATTTCTCCTCGTTCTTTTATAAGTTCAATTACCATTTCTTTGCGCGTTTCATCTAACATGAAATTCCTCCAATTTCAAAATTTTCTTTTCAAAAATTCCTCAAATTCACCACCAAACAGAATCCTTACATCTCTTCTTATTTCTTCTTCCGAGAGTTTCCAGCCGTTATCTACAATTTGAGAATATTTTTTCGCAAGTATATTTGTTATGATTTCTTTCGAATGCTTCCATTTGTATATCAATTGATCTAAAACTCTGGCATCAGAATGTTGTGGAGTAAAACTCAAGCCAAGCATTTCCACTCTCTCATTTGTCATCTCTTCAATTATTGATGGATTGTTCAAAAACCACCAACACCCAAATACATGAAGATTTCTAAATTTACGTGCGACAACCACCAGTTCATGCTGATTTTCTCTTGAGAGGACAGTCAGAAGGAATTTGTTCTTAGGATAATTCCTACATAAATATTCGACAGTACCCATGTCTGTCCTTCCAACAGAATCTCCTGCAAGTTTCAGAGCTGGGTTGGTCAGCTTTTTGACTCCTATCATCATTGCAAATGGAATGTCATGCTCTTGAGCCACAGGCAAAATTGCTTTTTCAACGATCACAGATCTTACACTGTCTTCTGGAACATGAAATGTCGGAGGTAAGGATGCAGCCATATATACAGGTTTCATTCTTTCTATCCAATCTGACAGAAAATTTCGTATTTCCGAGAGAGTTTTCGAGTCTATTTTTTCACCAACATTGTATCCCCAACTTGCAAGTTTCTTGTAAGATTCCAACCATTTATTCAAAAGAGGATCTATTCTCAATGCACTCTTAAATCTGGGATCATCTTTGTAGCTTTCAAGCCAAACTTTTCTTTCTTCATCAACAAACGGATCGTTTGTCATAACAATGTACTTTATATTAGCCAGTTTGAAGACAGAATCTATGTAACGTTCAACTTCTTGATTTTCAAAGAATTTTCTGTAAGATTCCAGGTTTCTTGATGAAACATCCAATCCAAGAGAGTTCAGAACTGTTAATACACCTCTTGTTGATTCACTTATAGGACTTCTGTCAACAAATAGGGTATTCCAAACTACATCTGCTTGCTTCTTTTTAGACAATTCCCAAAACCGCTCATAGGGCATCGTTAAGTATCTCATTACTTCGGCAACAAGATAATGATAGGTTAGAAGTTCATCTATTCCCCAAAGAAGCAGAGAACCAAAACTTGGGTTGAATAAATGAGTGTGCACATCAACAATTGCAGTTTCATTCACAACTTTTCTAATAACTTCTTTCAAATCACCATTTTCGATTCTCATTTTTATATCCTCCAGACTCAACATAACAAAATTAAAAGCAATTAAATGAAACCATACGAAACCAAAAAAGTCAAATCTACTTTTGGGGAATTTAAGATTATTTACAAGGAGTTAGAAAAATTATTCGGGTTTTTCTTATTTTTCCTTTAAAAAACTCGAAATATCTTTGAATTTCTATACAATCTAAGTTACGCCAAGGAAACTTGTGCCAAAAAGCGAGAAAATTAAAGGAATTCTGTGATATAAGCATAAAAACGATGTTAAACACCTAAAACCGCTCAAAAACGTTCAAAATCGGCATAAAATGAATTTTGCAAAAACAACATAAAATGATATAACTTTTTTGGTAACGTTGCCGGAAACGTTTCCGGTATCGTTGCCAGAAACGGAGGTTCACCTTGAGCTATATAACTTTAAAACAAATTGCAAAAGCAGCTGGTGTTTCACTTAGCACAACTTCAAGAGCTTTAAATGGAAAAATGGACGTTAGTGAAGAAACAAGAGAGAAAGTCCTCAAAACAGCAAATAAACTGGGATATCTTCCCAATAGGTCTGCCTTATCCCTAAAAAAGCAGAAAACTTATGCTATAGGTGTTATCGTGGAGGACAATTCAAATCCATTTTGGTCCGAGGTTCTAAAGGGAATAGAGATTTCGGCAAGGGAAAACGGTTATCATATCATTTTCGTCAACACGGATAGAAACTATCGCAATGAGGTTGAAAATATAAAACTACTTCTCGAAAGACGTGTTGATGGACTTTTAATAGTTCCAAATCAAGAAAAATACGATGATTTGCTGGAATTGAAAGAGAGAGGTATACCTTTCGTAATAATGGGAAGACATGTCGAAGGTTTGGAAACTCCCATGGTTTATACAGATGACGTTAATGGTGGTTATACTGCAACGAAACACCTTATAAAGAAAGGATGCAAGAAGATTGCCTTCATCGGTGCCCAATCTTACAACACGGCATCGATCGAAAGATGCAAAGGGTATAAATTGGCTTTAAAAGAGGCAGGAATAGAAATCGATAGTTCATTAATCAAGATCAGCACAAATTCAATCCGAAACGGTGTTATGGAAGTTGAAAGTAGTTATAACCATCTGAGAGAACTTTTAAATGATAAAGTGAATTTTGATGGAGTCTTTGCCTACAATGACCTGATGGCTTTTGGAGTAGTTAAAGCTTTAAAAGAAGCAGGCATATCCATTCCGAGTAAAGTCAAGGTGATAGGATATGACGACATTTTCCATGCTTCGATCATTACCCCACGTCTTACAACAATGAAAACTAAAAAGCAACTTATGGGTAAAACTGCTTTTGAGCTGCTTTTAAACCCAAATGCGAAAGATAGAATCGTTTTGAGTGCAGATCTTTTAATCAGGGAGAGTACATAGTTATCACACTAAATATATCACCAGCTATGAGATAACAAATAGCTAATACTCTCATAATATTATTAATTTAGCATGAATGCACAAGGGAGGGACGGATGATGGTAAAAGTTGGTGTAGTTGGTTACGGAACGATCGGGCAGAGATTAGCAGATGGTGTGGCGCTACAGAAAGATATGGAACTTGTCGGTGTTGCTGACGTTGCACCTACATTAGCGGTACTTGCGTTGAAGGAAAAAGGAATGCCATATGATTTTTACCTCGCTATGTCGGAAAACAAGGAAAAACTGGAAAAGTATAATATTCCAATTTCTGGCTCTCTCGAAGATCTTATCCAGAAAGTAGACATAATATTGGACGCCACAAATGCCGGAGTGGGTGCCAAAAACAAAGTTCTATATGAAAAATACGGAAAGAAAGCGATCTTTCAAGGTGGGGAGAAAACCAGTGTGGCAGATGTATTCTTCCATGGATACGCTAACTACGAAAAAGGATTGGGAAAACAATTTCTGAAATTAACTTCCTGTAACACAACAGGTTTGATACGTTCTGTTGATTGTCTGGACAGGGAAATAGGCATTGATAATGTGGCAATTACCATTATTCGTCGTGTTGCGGATCCTGGCGATTATCATAGAGGATTAACGAATGCTTTAAAAGTTGATCCTGTTCCCAATCATCAAGCGGTCGATCTGATGCTTGTCATGCCCCATGTCAAAGCCACAGGAGTTCTTGTACACACACCTGTCACCCATGGCCATATAATTTCCGTTGTGGCAAAACCAAAGAGAGAAACTACAAAAGAAGAGGTTCTCAATCTCTTTAAAGCGCATCCTAGGATCAGAGTGGTTCGAATCGAAGATGGCTTCCTTGGAAATGCTTCCTTGTTCAAATATGCCAGAGATCTTGGCAATCCAAGGGGAGACATGTACGAAATAGCAGTGTGGGAAGAAACTGTCACGATCTTCGAAGGTAGTATCATCTACGCAATAAACATTCCACAAGAAGCAGTAGTCATTCCAGAGAACATAGATGGCATCAGGGCTGCTATGGAAATGCAAACAGAACGCTTGGAGGCTGTTAATCTAACAAACAAGTATCTGAAAATTGGGGGCAACAAAGATGCCTGATCTCGAAATCAACACGATCGACGATTTCGAATTCAAAGGCAAAACCGTGATTTTGAGAATAGACATAAACTCGCCAATAGATCCTAAAACAAAAAAGATAGTAAATGAAAATCGGATAAACAAAAGTGTCCCAACGATAAAAGAACTGATGGATAAGGGCGCTAAATTAGCCGTTCTTGCGCATCAAGGGGATACTCTTGATTATCACAACTTAATCTCATTAGAAGAGCATGCAAAGAAACTTTCAGAAAAAGTTGGAAGAAAAGTTAAATATATAGATGATGTGGCTGGACCTGCGGCTCAAGCAATGGTGAAATCACTTAAAAATGGTGAAGCTGTTCTTCTTGGAAATGTTCGCTACCTGACTGAAGAAGTGTCTACTTTCGAAAACGTGGTAAAACTCAAACCAGAAGAGATGCTGGAAACCTACATAGTTCGTCATTTAGCCCCATTGGCAGATTACTACGTCAACGACGCTTTTGCAGCAGCTCACCGAAATTCTCCTTCTATGGTAGCTTTTGAAGAAATTCTTCCTTCCGCTGGTGGCAGGCAACTGATCGCTGAAGTGAAGGCCTTAACAAAGGTTATGCAGAATCCAGAGAAACCTGCCGTTTTCGTTCTTGGAGGATTGAAAATATCTGACGCTTTTGGAATGATGAAACAAGTTTTAGAGAACGGCACAGCAGATAAGATACTCACCAGTGGTGTAACGGGAATAATCATGTGGATGGCACAAGGAAAAAAGTTTGGAAAAGCTCAGGAGAAATTCGTACATGATCGTTCACTTGATGTTTTTCTTGAACCGGCACGTGAATTCATGAATAAATTTGGCGATCATTTTGTCAACCCAGTGGATTTTGCATACGAAAAAGAGGGGAAAAGAGTGGAATGCTCCCTTGATTCGTTGCCGATAGATGGTGCTCTTTTCCTCGACGTTGGAACAAAAACAATAAGAATTTTTAAGGAAGAGATATCCAAAGCTGGTACGCTATTTGTCAATGGACCTGCAGGAGTTTATGAAAATCATCTCTTCGAACTGGGAACAAAAGAGATTTGGAATGCGATAGCGAATGCAAAAGGATACAGTGTGATTGGTGGAGGAGATAGTGTCAGCGCAGCTCAAAAATTGGTAGAAAACGTCGAAGAGAAATTTGGCTATATTTGCACGGCTGGTGGTGCGATGGTAAGGTTCTTGTCAGGCGTGGAGCTTCCCCTTCTCAAAGCACTAAAAAAAGCTTACAAAAAGTCATGAAGAATTTTTCGTGATGCGCCCTAACTTAACGTTGAAACTCTAATTCAAGGTGGTGAGATCGTGTTAACAGATGTGGAGGTTACAGAACTTGAAAGATTCGCAAACCAGATAAGAATAGAAACTTTAAAAGAACTTGGACATTTAGGATTTGGGCACATTGGTGGAGCAATGTCCATCATTGAGCTTCTTGCTGTTCTTTACGGAAAAGTTATGAGGGTCGATCCGAAAAATCCAAAGTGGAAGGATCGAGATTGGCTTGTAATATCAAAGGGACACTCAGGTCCGTCACTTTACGCAACATTAGCATTGAAAGGCTTTTTCCCCAAAGATTGGCTCTATACTCTTAATCGAGGAGGAACAAATTTGCCGAGTCACTGCGACAGAAATTTAACCCCAGGTGTGGACATGTCAACAGGTGCACTTGGCCAGGGGATCTCCACCGGAATGGGCATAGCCATGGGATTAAAAATGGACAAAAAAAAGAACTATGTTTACATCATAATCGGAGACGGTGAATCTCAAGAAGGTCAAGTTTGGGAAGCAGCGCTTTTCGGTGGGAATGCCAATTTGGACAATTTGATAGTTTTTGTGGATTACAATAGACAACAGTTGGACGGCTACGTTGATAACATAAACTCCCTTGGAGATCTTAGCAAGAAGTGGGAGGAATTTGGATGGCACACGCAGGAAGTGGACGGACATAACGTAAACGATATCTACACAGCAATTCAAATGGCAAAGCAAGTAAAAAACAGAAGTCATGTGATTATTTTGCATACAATAAAAGGAAAGGGATGCAATTTTGCTGAAGGTGTCGAATTGAACCATCACATGCATTTTACAGAAGAACAAGTAGCGAATGCAATCAAAGAGCTTGAAAAGAAATTTCCAGAGAAGGCAGGAGATCCAGCATGATGGTGAAAATAGCAAGTGAAAGAAGAATCGATAACAAAGAAATGAGAGATGCGTACATCGAAAAACTTATAGAACTTGCAAAAAAGGATGAGAGGATCGTTGTCTTAGACGCAGATCTCATGCACTCCAACAACACGTATAAATTCAAGGAAATCTTCCCAGATCGAGGTATAAATGTAGGTGTTCAGGAAGCTAACATGATAGGGCTTGCCGGTGGACTCTCTGCAACGGGGAAAATACCTTTTGCTCACACTTTTACATGTTTTGCAGCAAGAAGGGATCTTGACCAAGTTTACATCTCTGCCGCCTACGCAAAGTTAAATGTGAAGATTGTAGCAACTGATCCAGGTATAGCCGCGACTTATAACGGAGGTACTCACATGTCATTTGGAGACATGGGTATCATGCGTGAAATTCCAACGATGACCATAGTTGAGCCAACTGATAGTGTGATGATGGAGGCACTTGTTGAGCAAATAGCTTATACTTATGGCCCATTCTATGTTCGGGTGTTCAGAAAGAAGCCAATTAGGATATATGAAGAAGGGAGTATTTTTAAAATTGGCAAAGGAATAATTTTGAAAAATGGCAAAGATGTGACCGTTATCGCGACAGGGATCATGGTTTCAGAAGCTTTAGAGGCGGCTGAAATACTCGAAAATATAGGGATTTCGACTAGAATAGTGAATATATTTACCCTTAAACCCATAGATAAAGAAATTATTGTGAAATGTGCAAAAGAAACCGGAGCCATCGTAACTGCTGAAAATCACAATTTTATAAACGGCCTTGGCTCAGCCGTTGCCGAAGTGGTAGTGGAAAATGCACCTGTACCGATGGAAAGAGTAGGTGTTCAAGATCAATTTGGAGAAGTGGGAGATATTGAATATCTAAAAAAGAAGTTTCATCTTACAGCTGAAGACATAGTTGAGAGTGTTAAAAGGGTTCTTAAAAGAAAATAAAGGCAGTGCCTACGTGCCTGCTTGGCATTTCTAAAAGCAAAAGAGGTGCAAGTTGATGAACAAATACAAAATAGCTCTAATACCAGGAGATGGCATAGGAGTAGACGAGATCAGCGAGGGAGTAAAAGTCATTGAGACAGCCATGAAGATCGACGGTGGTTTTAAAGCAGAATACACTCACCTTCCATGGAGTTGCAAGTATTACAAAGAAACCGGAAAAATGATGCCAGACGATGGTCTGAAGATTTTGAAAGATCACGACGCGATATACATGGGAGCAGTTGGGTTTCCAGGAGTTCCCGATCACGTGTCGCTGTGGGGATTACTTTTGCCAATAAGATTTGAATTTGACGAGTATATAAATTTAAGACCGATAAAGTTGCTAAAAGGAATAAAGGGCCCGTTAAGAAAAAATTCAGAAGACATAGACTTCGTAGTAGTTAGAGAGAATACAGAAGGTGAATACGCCGGCTCCGGCGGACGTTTATACAAAGGTAACCCCTCAGAAGTAGCAATTCAGACATCCATTTTCACTCGAAAAGGAACAGAGCGTGTTATGAGATATGCTTTTGAATTGGCGAGAAAGAGGAAAAAAGATCTTATATCTGTTACAAAGTCAAATGCCCTTAATTACAGTATGGTGTTTTGGGATGACGTATTTGAAGAAATTTCAAAGGAGTATTCAGACGTCAAGAGCAAACACATGCATGTGGATGCGATATCAGGCCATTTTATACTTCACCCCGAGCAGATAGACGTGGTTGTGGCATCGAACCTTTTTGGGGATATATTAACTGATTTAGGAGCTGCTATACAAGGAAGCATTGGTATGGCGGCAGGTGGAAACATAAATCCTGAGAAAAAATATCCTTCGATGTTCGAACCTATAGGTGGATCGGCACCGGACTTGGCAGGTAAAGGAATAGCCAATCCAATTGGTGCAATTTGGGCAGCTTCTATGATGTTGGATTTTTTAGGTGAAAAGAAGAGCGCAAAACTAATATTTGATGCTATCGAGGCTGTAACAGAAGAAGGGAAATATTTAACACCTGATATAGGTGGAAACTCTACCACTCAGGAGGTTGGAGAAGCGATAAGAAACAGCATGAAAAAGATGGCATAAATCAGCATATGGATTAACAGTATTGTTGGTGATTGATTAGGAGGCGAACTTTATGTTTCTACTCAAAAACAAAGAATTCGGGTGGGGTTATACAGTCATAACCAAGGAGGGAGAGATTTCCGAAAACACAATGATGGACTTTGGGATACTTCGCCTTGAAGCCGGAAAAAATTACGAACACGGTCTTGAAAAAGAACGTGCCTTTCTTTTAATGAAAGGAGAAGTGTCTTTCTTTATTGATGAAACAGAAAAAAGTGCAACAAGAAAATCTCTATTCGATGAAGGACCATCATGCTTACATGTCGACCAAAAAACCCATGTAAAGATCGCAGCTCTTACAGATTCAGAAATCGCAATTATAAGTACAACTAATGACAAGACATTTCCCCCTGAATTTTACACATCGTCTGATGTTGAAAATGAATATCGCGGAAAGGGTACTATGCAAGAGACGTCAACACGCATAGTAAGAACTATATTTGATAAGAGTAATGCGAAAAATGCAAATCTCGTACTTGGCGAAGTTGTGAATTATCCAGGTAAATGGTCGAGTTATCCTCCACATCATCATCCACAACCTGAAATATATCACTACAGATTCTTACCAGAAAACGGGTTTGGATTTGCAACTGTTGGAGATAGCGTGTATAAAGTGAGAAATGGTGACACAGTGAAAATATTAAATGATAGAGTTCACCCTCAAGTTTCAGCTCCGGGATACGCTATGTACTACATATGGGTTATTAGACACTTGGATGGGAATCCTTACATAAAGCCTGTTTTTGAACCTGAACATACCTGGGTAATGGAAAAAGATGCACCGATCTGGTCTGACAGAGGTGAATAACATGGAAAAAACTATTCGATTGACAACTGCCCAAGCTTTACTGAAATTTTTGGATGCTCAATATGTGGAGCTTGATGGAATCGAACATAAATTTATCAAGGGTGTTTACGGAATATTCGGTCATGGAAATCTTCTTGGAATTGGAGAAGCGCTTGAGAACATGAAAGGTCTTTCCCTGAAGTTCATACAAGGGCATAATGAACAAGGCATTGTACACGCTGCAACAGCTTACGCCAAGCAAAAAGATCGCCTCGAAATCTTTGCATGTACAAGTTCAATAGGTCCAGGGGCTTTAAACATGATAGTTGGAGCGGCTACGGCAAGCGTAAACAGAATCCCGGTTTTACTTCTTCCTGGAGATGTTTTCGCTGACAGGCAACCAGATCCCGTTCTTCAACAGATTGAAATGCCTTATAACTACACTATAACATCTAACGATGCTTTTAAAGCAGTAAGTAAGTATTGGGATCGTATTGAAAGACCAGAACAGCTTATAACTGCCGCGTTAAATGCCTTAAGGGTGCTGACTGATCCAGTTGAAACTGGTGCTGTCACATTGGCATTGCCACAGGACGTTCAAGGTGAAGCATATGATTTCCCTGTGAGCTTCTTTGACAAACGTGTTTATCACATTGACAGAAGACCCCCCACTGAATTTTCTCTTCAACGAGCAGTTGAATTGATCACCAACAAGAAAAAACCATTGATCATTGCAGGTGGAGGAGTGCGATACTCCAAAGCTGCAAAAGAGCTCAAAGAATTTTCTGAAAAATTCAACATTCCCGTTTCAGTCACACAAGCGGGAAAAAGTGTTTTAACATGGGAATACCCTCTCAACATGGGAGGAATTGGAACAACCGGAACATTAGCGGCTAATCTTCTGGCAAAAAATTCTGATCTTATCATCGCAGTGGGAACACGACTTATGGATTTTCCCACTGCTTCAAAAACAGCTTTTCAAAATCCGGAAGTTCAGATCTTGAATATCAATGTTAGCACATTTGACGGATTAAAAATGAATTCCGTTTTCTTGCAATCTGATGCAAAACTTGCATTGAAAGAATTGAGCAACGCGTTGGAAAAGAGAAATTACAAGACCTCTTATTCAACAGACTATTTGAATGGGCTAAAGCACAAATGGAACAAAGAGGTAGATAGACTCTACTCTCTTGATTCACAAAACGGAATTATGCAAACCACCGCACTGGGAGTCGTAAACGAGTTCATGACTGAAAACGATATTGTAGTAGCCGCCGCTGGTAGTCTTCCTGGTGATCTTCACAGGTTATGGAGATGCAAGGGTACCAAGACATATCACATGGAGTACGGTTTTTCTTGCATGGGTTATGAAATTGCGGGTGCTTTTGGCGTAAAGATGGCAGAACCAGAAAAAGAAGTCTATGCCATCTTGAGCGATGGAAGTTATCTCATGCTTCATTCGGAATTGTTAACCAGTCTCCAAGAAGGTATCAAGATCAACGTGATCATCTTTGATAACGGAGGGTTCCAGAGCATAAACAGTCTCCAAAAGGGCCATGGTAGTGTTAAAGGCTTCGGAAACGAATTGAGGTATCGTTCCAAGGAAACTGGCAGATTGGACGGAGAATACATGAAAATTGATTTTGCAGGGTTGGCCCGAAGTCTTGGAGCTAAGTCCTACACTGCAAATACCCTTGACGAACTCAAAGAAGCCCTTAGGAATTCCAAGAAAGAGAAAATAAGTACACTAATAGATGTAAAGATCAAACCTGGAACGCAATCAAATGGCTATGAATCGTGGTGGAGGGTTGGTGTCGCGCATGTTTCAGATAATCCAAACGTGATGGAAGCCTATCGTAGAGATCTTGAATATTTTTCCAAAAATGCAAGAAGTTGGTAAATAAGGAGGCTTTTTGATGGTCAAAAAGGGCGAAGTGAAGGTTGGTATTGCACCAATAGGATGGACAAACGATGACATGCCAGAACTTGGAGGAGATATTCCATTTGAACAATGTATAGATGAAATGGCTGAAGCAGAATTTGAAGGCTGCGAAGTTGGCAACAAATTTCCTCGAGATCCGAACATTTTGAAAAAAGCACTGGAACCACGAGAGTTAAGCATAGCGAGTGCCTGGTTTAGCACTTTTTTTACAACCAAAGACGCTAAAGAAACAATTCGAGAATTCATAAAACATCGTGATTTTCTTCATGCTATGGGAGCAAAAGTCATAGTCGTTGCGGAATGCGGGAGATCTATACATGGCAATATCAATACACCCTTATACAGCAACAAACCAATTTTCAACGATCAAGAATGGAAAAAGCTTGTCGATGGTCTTCACGAACTTGGTAAATTAGCTGCCGAAAAGGATATGAACATCGTCTACCATCACCATATGGGAACAGGGATTCAAACATTCGAAGAAATTGAGAAGCTCATGAGTCTTACAGATCCAACATTAGTAAGTCTCCTCGTTGACACAGGACATATAGTTCTTGCCGGCGGAAACCCAGTAGAACTCATTAAAAAATTTGGAAATCGCGTGAAACATGTTCACTTTAAAGACATCCGCGAGATGATCATGAAAAGATCCATTCAGGAGGATATGAGTTTCTTGAAATCCGTCAAACTTGGCGTTTTTACGGTCCCTGGAGATGGGATGATCGATTTTGTTCCAATCATAGATGCACTGAATGAAATAAATTACAAGGGTTGGATAGTTGTCGAAGCTGAACAAGATCCCAAAATTGCACCACCACTTGAGTATGCGAAGAAAGCAAGAGAATATATACGAGAAAAAGCGGGTCTGTAGAAAGGAGAAAGCTTATGTCGGACAAAGATAAAATTCGTGTAGCTGTAATTGGAGCAGGACGCATAGGTAAAATCCACATAGAGAACCTTGTCAACAAAATACCTGAAGCCGAAGTGGTTTGTGTCGCAGATATTCAAGTCGATAAAACTGAGGAATGGGCAAAAAAGATAGGCGTTGAAAGGGTTATTTCAGATCCTACTGAAGCCATTCAAGACCCCAATATAGATGCTGTGGTCATTTGTTCTCCCACAAACACACATGCTGATCTCATCATTAAAGCTGCCAAAGCAGGAAAAGATATTTTCTGTGAAAAACCCATCGATCGCGATTTGAGCAGAATTGAAACCGCTCTGGAGGAAGTAAAGGACGCTGGAGTGAAATTTCAAGTTGGATTCAATCGTCGCTTTGATCATAATTTTCGAAAGATCCGTCTTCTCGTAAAAGATGGTGAAATTGGCGATGTTCACATTGTGAATATCACGTCAAGAGATCCCAATCCCCCTTCAATAGAATATGTAAAAAGTTCTGGGGGCATCTTTGTGGATATGACAATACATGATTTTGACATGGCTCGTTATTTAACGGGAAGTGAAGTAATAAAAGTTTATGCGGTAGGCAACGTTCTTGTAGATCCCAAAATTGGCGAGGTTGGAGATTATGACACGATTATTGCAACGCTTGAATTTGAAAATGGTGCAATATGCACAATTGACAACAGTCGAAAAGCTGTTTACGGCTACGACCAGCGTGTTGAGGTATTTGGCTCCAAAGGAAGTGCGATAGCTTATAACGATCGACCAACCAACGTAGTGGTGAGTACACAAGATGCTGTTTATATGGACAAACCTCTCTACTTCTTTCTTGAACGGTACAAAGAGTCTTTTGTGCAAGAAATGCAGGATTTCATAGACTGTCTGAAGAACAACGAAGAGCCATTAGTTACAGGAAAAGATGGATTTCAAGCAATGGCGATTGCTGTAGCTGCTACTAAATCTGCAAAAGAAAAAAGACCCGTAAGATTGGAAGAAATACTGTGAATTATCAGAGGAATGGTGAAGCGTGAGAACATTTAAGTTCGGTATTATTGGCGCTGGCAGACTTGGGAAAATACATACGATGAATCTTATGAGGATTTCCGGTGTTAAAGTCAAAGTTATAGCAGATCCACAATTGGAAGCTATTAAGGAATGGACGGATAATTTAGGCATTCCCAAAGTCGTACCCGATTGGCATTCTGTCATTAACGATCCTGAAATTAATGCTGTCGTGATTACCTCACCAACCACATTTCATGCGGAAATGATCACGGCTGCTGCCAATGCGGGAAAGCACGTATTCACTGAAAAGCCCTTGAGTCACGACTTGGCATCTGCAAAAAAAGTTTTGGCTTTGCTAGAGAAAACAGATGTGAAAGTGCAGGTAGCGTTCAACAGGCGATTTGATCACAACTACAAAAAGATTCGCGATTTTGTGGCTTCTGGCCAGATTGGGGAAATTCATCTTATCAGAATAACGGCAAGAGATCCTTTCCTTCCAAATATTGAGTTTGTGAAAAAATCCGGTGGGATATTTTTCGATTTCTTTATTCACGAATTTGACAATATTCGATTCGTGACAAACTCAGAAGTTGAAGAAGTTTATGCTGGTGGAAGTGTTCGATGGGATCCGGAGATCAAAAACGCAGGTGATTATGACACGGCATTTGCAGTCTTAAAAATGAAATGTGGAACATTATGTGTGATCGATAGTAGCAGACAAGCTGTTTATGGTTATGATCAACGAATGGAGGTTTTTGGTTCCAAAGGCCGAATTACATCACTGAACGATCGAGAAACAAACGTTGAACTAAAAAATCATGAAACCGTGACCATGGATAAACCTTTACCTAATTTTCAAAAAAGGTATGCCGATTCATTTAATGCAGAAATGCAAGACTTTGTCCGGTGTCTTGTCGAAAATAAAACACCCTTAGTTACACCTAAAGATGGTTATAAGGCTATTCTTATTGCCGAAGCCGCAACAAGGTCTGCAAGGGAAAACAGAACGATCAAGATTGAGGAATTAGAAGATATCTCCTCTCTACTAAATGGTTAGGAGATTCGGTAACAAAAAACAAGGAGGTGTATCGTTGTGAAAAAGTTTCTTATCGTTGCGTTACTGTTGGGAGTGCTTCTGATAGGAAGTGCTTTTGCCATCAGAACCATCACCATTACTGCGTGGACTGTTGGCCCGGATATCCCGTCTGTGAACAGATTTGACAACTTGACAGTGGCAGCAAGTCGTTTGAATCTGATGTTAGAAACCGTTGGCTCTGATATTAGAGTCAAGGTCAAAGGCTTCTTTGACACTGTGAATTGGAGCGACTATCTTAAAAAAGTCGTTTTCGGTCTCCAATCTGGCCAGCCGGTTGATATCTTGTGTACAGGTCACGATTTGATTGCCAGTTGGGCAAAGGCTGGTTATCTGATCCCGATGGACAAATACGTAAAAGAGTATTGGAATTCAACTTATTCAGCCATAATCCCATCTCTGTGGAAAGCCATGAAATACAACGGGAAAATCTATGGGGTGCCTCAAGATACCGAGGCTAGACCCGTATTTGTCAACAAAATAGCACTTCGAAAGCTCGGATGGACAGAATCACAAATAGATGCCCTCCCTCAAAAAGTTTATGATGGCCAATTCACTCTTTCCGATCTGATACAGTTGGGTAAAGAGGCTCAGTCGAAAGGATACGTAGAATGGGGATTCTACCACAGACCTGTTGTTGGAGTAGATTTCTTTGAACTTCTAAACGACTACGGCGTCAAATTCTACGATTCTCAACAACAAAAGTTCATATTCGATAAAGCGGGTATGAAAAAAGTCCTGACATTCTTCTACGACCTTACAAATGTTTGGAAAGTTACTCCTAAAACATTAACAGGTTCCCCCTGGAATTCAATACATAGAGAAGTAACATCTGGCAAGGTTTTCGCTTTTATGGGAGGAACTTGGAACTGGGCTGAGTGGCAAAAAGTGTGGCATAAGACGAATAAAGAGCTTAAAAACATGTTCTTACCGATTCCTCTTCCAGCTGTTGAAAAGGGAGGAAGGCCAGTTACTTTGTCGCATCCTTTTGCTTACATGATAACCAAGAACTCAAAGCACCCCGCCATTGCAGCTTTAATAATAACATTGGCAACTGCTCCTGATCTGAATTTCAAGCATGATTTAGCAAGTGGACATCTTCCAGTAGCATACACGGAGATGGGATATCCTGAATACACCAAGAATTACATAATGGTTCAGGGTACAAAGATGCTTCCATTTACTTCATTCGTTCCAAACAGCCCAGACTTTGGTTACACCACTCAGTATAATGCCGTTCTTTTCAACGCTATAAGTGCAGTTGAATCTGGAGAATCAGTGAATTCTGTTACAAATCAAATGCTTGCGAGACTTCAAGGTTTGTATCCAGGACGTGTAATAGTCGAAAAGTAAAAAATATTTTGCCCAGCTTTCTTCTCAAGAAAAGCTGGGCTTCTCATTCACCTCATAAGGAGGCATGAACATGGTTGAAAAAACAAAACTTAGGCCTTTCAATAAAGCACTTCCGTGGATTTTGCTTTTACCATTGGTAATTTTAGTTTTAATGTTTTATATATTGCCAATCGTTATAACAATGCCATTATCTTTCACAAGCATGGGCTTGTCATTCAAATGGTTATTTGTGGGGTTGGAAAATTTCAGAAATATCCCGCGAGATCCGATAATCCCTCAGATCATAGGCAACACTTTCATATATGTTTTTTTCACTCTTATCGTGTTTAATTTTGGGATGGCAGTGCTATTGTCTTTATTAACCACTTCCATAAGCGACAGATGGGGCGGGTTTTTCAGAACTTTGTGGATGCTTCCCAGGATAACACCATCTGTAGTTTATGGGTTGCTTTGGCTTTGGATATTTGATCCAAGCAAAAACGGACTTTTAAATATTATTCTTTCAGTTCTCGGCATGCCCTCTCAAGATATGTTCCACCATAATCCCATGCTGTTGATAGTCTTCGCAAATGGATTTGTCGGTGCCTCAATGGGAATGATGGTTTTCTCAGCAGCAATAAAGGCTATTCCAATTGAGTATTATAGAGCCGCAATGGTGGATGGAGCAGGATGGTTCACCATGGTTAGAAAAATAACTTTGCCACTTATCAGATGGCATCTTCTATTCATAACTGCATACGAAACATTGTCACTTTTCACGTCTTACCAATATATTTTGATAATCACAAATGGTGGTCCCGTGAACAGGACGAATGTTTGGGCACTTTATACATACCAAACAGCTTTTTCCGACTTTAAATTTGGATATGGTGCGGCACTGTCATTGGTGCTCGTTGTGGTTGGAGTAATTGCTGGGTTGCTGTACATCCACAATATTCATGTTGAGAGCACGAGTGGCAATGCTTTAGAAATTTAGAAATATGAGAAGTTACGGAGGTAAAATCCGATGACAAAAGGTGAATATTATAAGATCGGTTTCCTACAAAGAAATAGTTCAAAGATTTTCAACGTGACCGTTTATGCACTTCTAATAGTTTTAAGCTCTCCAATTGTTCTGGCGTATGCTTGGCTCTTTTTGCGTTCATTCAGTACAGGTATGGCACATGGGTTCATTCCTACGGGCTTGACTTTTAGCAATTGGAGATTTATGTGGGAACAAATAAGCGGTCTTCCAAATGTTTGGCATGTCACATTTAACACTTTTATATTGGGAGGTAGCGTAGCTGGAGTTGTGCTACTTGTCAGTAGTATGTCTGGCTTTGCACTCTCAAGATTTGCATTCAAAGGACAAGGTAAATTGCTTTTACTGCTTTTGATGCTACATGCATTCCCAACCGTATCTCTTATGGTGGCCATATTCTACATATTAAGAATGACTCACTTACTCAATTCTCTTTTAGGCGTTATTCTTTTACGCGCATCTATGGATATTCCGTGGGCGACTTGGATCATAAAAGGGTTCTACGATGGCATTCCCAGAGAAATTGAATGGGCTGGTGCTATAGACGGGTATAGTAGAATATCCATATGGAGAAAGGTTTTACTCCCTATGGTAAAACCAGGACTGATCGTGATCGCAGTTTTTGAATTCTTAAGCGGATGGTCAGAGTTCATATTCATAACGACATTCATATTCAGCAACAAATGGTGGACGTTGTCGCAATACACCTACACAGCTCTTGGAGGATATAGATTTGCAGATTATGGTTTGCTCACTGCAATATCCGTTTGGTACATACTTCCAGTTACCATTCTCTTTATCTTCGCAAATAAATATATGACACAAATGTCATTAGGAGGTATAAAAGGATAATATGGCAACTATAAAATTGGAAAATTTGACAAAAAAATTTAATAAGGTTATAGCGGTCAACAACGTATCTCTAACAATAAAGGATGGGGAGTTTATCATCCTATTAGGTCCTTCGGGTTGTGGTAAAACCACAACGCTGTTAACAATAGCGGGTATATACAGGCCAACGGGTGGGGCTATTTACATGAACGATACAATAATGAATGACATTCCGCCGCGTTATAGAAAGATAGGCATGGTTTTTCAAAATTACGCCCTGTACCCCCACATGACGGTATTCGAAAATATAGCTTTTCCATTAAGAACTGTGAAAGATATTTCCAAAACTGATATTAAAACAAAGGTGGAAGAATTGGCCGATAAAATGCGAATAGCTTCGCTATTAGAACGCAAGCCATCAGAGTTATCTGGTGGACAGCAGCAAAGAGTTGCCATAGCTCGAGCCCTTGCCAAAGAACCACAAATTTTGCTCTTTGATGAACCGCTTTCTAACCTTGATGCCAAATTGAGGATCATTATGCGTGGAGAATTAAAAAGACTTCAGGAAACGCTTGGCATAACAACTGTTTACGTCACTCACGATCAATCAGAAGCAATGGCGCTCGCTGACAGGGTAGCGGTTTTTAATCATGGAATATTACAGCAGATAGGAAGTCCTGAAGATATATACTACTCTCCGAGAAACATCTTTGTGGCAGGATTCCTTGGAAGCCCATCGATGAATTTTTTGAGCGGCACACGTTTGATCAAGAACGAAGGAACCGCTTATATAGAGAAAGAAGGCAAAAAACTCGTAGAAGTACCTTCTAAGAATCTTGATAAATTTGAAAATGCTCCAAGTGAAGATTTGATCCTCGGATTTAGACCTGAAGATTGTAAAATCGTTCCGAATGACGAGATTGGTATACCAGGTAAAATTTATCTTTTGGAACACTTGGGACGAGAGGTTGTAGTAAATATAGAAGCTTTTGGAAACATTTTTAAGGTTATAGCTGATCCGGAATCAAGATTTGAAAAAGAGCAACGCGTCGTTTTGAAATTAAAACCGGATCGTGTACATCTGTTTGATTCCAAAACCGAAGCAGCGGTATTTTAGGAGGCCAAAAATGAAAATGCTGGAATTTTTTAAAGTGAAGAGGCCGTGGGACGTAACATGGGCACATGCGGTAAATGATAAGGAGAGGCTTAAAAGATTTTGTTCTGACAATACTATGATGATAGAAGGAGATATTTCGCTTTCGAAAAATGGGGAAATCATAATGGCTCATCCCCCAAAGAGAGAGAGTGATTTGACTTTTGACGAATGGATTGAAACGATTTTGAAGTTTCATAAAGGTGCAAAATTGGATTTCAAAGATCCAGCAGTGGTGATCCCGGTGTTGAAGGAACTTGAAAAGATGAAAATCGATATACCTATTTTCTTAAATGCTGATATTCTAAGAGGACCGGGTGGTTCTGATCTTGTTTTTAATCCATCAGAATTCATTTCTAATTGCAATGAATACTATTCAAAGGCTAATTACTTGTCTTTGGGATGGACGGTTGGATATACGTTGCTTGGCAAGTACACTTCCAAGATGGTTAATGATATGATTTCTGCAGGCAGAGAAAGCATTATTCCCGTAACAGTCTCAGTGTTGGCATATTATATGCCACGATCATGGAATGCTCTCAGAGAGATTTTTGAAAAATCCGAGGATACAATAACGATTTGGGATATCAAAAAGGTTAGAGTCAGTGAGAAACTTAAAAATTGGATAAAAAGCAATATGGATAAGAATAGAACCTTTGTTGATCTGATAGATAAAAAGGGAGCACCGATAAGAATATGAAAATTACTTTCATTGGGCATGTATCAAAAGATGTAAACATCATTATTGACAAAAAAATGATCGTTGCAGGTGGAGGAGTTTTTTTTGGAAGTATAGCAGCCTCTCAGCTTGGTGCAGAAGTAACAGTTTTTACAAAATGTGCTACTGAAGATATTCCGCTCTTTGACAAAATGCCGAATGTAGGCGTAAACACCCGTTTTCTTCATAGTCCTTCATCTACAAGCATTGAAAATGTGTATCCTACTTCAAACCCAGATGACAGGCGCAGCCGCGTACTTTCACTGGCAGAACCTTTCAAGATAGCTGACGTACAAGATATGAATGAAGGAATATTACATATAAATCCCCTATGGTATGGGGAATTCCCTGAAGAATTAATTCCCGAAGTTAGAAAAAAGGCAAATTTTTTAGTTGGTGACGCACAGGGATTTCTGAGAAATGTTGAAAATGGAACTATGACATATAGAGATTGGAAAGGTAAGGAACATTACCTCAAATATTTTGATCTTTTCAAAGTCGATATCAACGAATCTAAAATACTTACTGGAGACAACGACATAAAAATCGGGGCTAAGGTAATTCACGATATGGGAGCTTCCATCGTGATTACCACGCATCAAAAGGGTGTTTCGGTCTACGACGGTAAGAAATTCTACGAAGCCAATTTTGGAAATTGGAAGCTTGAAGGACGTACAGGACGAGGTGATACCTGCACTGCGGCGTTTCTTGTAGCTATGAACAAAATGGACTTAAAAGATGCCACACGTTTCGCAGCGGATATCACTTCAAAAAAAATGCAATACCCTGGACCTTATCACGGTTGAAGATATAAACATTATTCAACAACAAAGAGGGAATATGTCCTCATCGTATGGTAAGTTTCACATTCTCCAAACCTTTAAAATATGGAGTTTTAAAGAAAGGAATGGCTTCAGCGGCACTCGATTTTAGCAATTCAAGATTGTACAAAGCGGTACTGTTTAAGTGTAAATCCATAAGTTCTGGAGCATCTATATATAAGGGTGCTCCTTTCCATATCACACGACCAGCCAGAAATCCTGAGGCTCCCAATTGGCAATTCCACTTCACAATATCTTTGAATTTTTCAACATCCATACCTCCACTGAGTATTACCCACGGCTTTCCATTTGAAAATTCGTAAACATTTTCCCTATTCAACTCAAAATCCGGTGATTTTACAATTGGCTCTACTTTGAACAAATCGACTTTGTACTTCTCTTCGCTAAATACTTTGATAGCCCTTAAAATCGATTTTGTTTTTTCTCTCTCTTCCACATTGTAAGTCAAGATTTCCAATATGTAAAGAAGATCTTGGTCAGCACAAGTTTGCCCAAGTTCCTCAACCATTCTCATTTGGTGATTCTTAGTTTCCCTATGTGCATTTTCAGACCAATAAATAAGCAATTTAACGGCATCCATGCTGTTCCTTTTTGCAAATTCACAAATATCTTTGCGGTATAAATTGCTTAACCGCTCACCTGGATTCTTTTCATCAACAGTGTAACCACTTTTTTCAGCAGATAGAATGATCCCTGTGTAATGGGAAACATACTTTAAATTTTCAGGAAATCCATATTCTCCGTCCACAAGAACTGCTGTCACCTTACCAGACAAACTCTTCAGAATTGATCTCTTAACCTTCACAAGATCCCGCTCGTCTACAGATCCTTTCCGTTCGATTATCATCTTTTTAAGAGAATTTCTCTGATCTAAAGCCAGCATTTGGAATTGACCTAAATTGTTGGTAATTCTCATAAATCCTTTAAATTTTCCCACACCTATATTCACTGTACCTGACCTCCCGAATTCAGTCCATTGTAGAACATTTTCATTTCACGATCATTTAAAACGTGTTTTGCAGCCATTATCACAGCTCCTATATGAGGTGCAAATTTTGCCTCAACAAGTTTGACACTCGGAATGTTAGCAACAGAAATCTTAAATTTCTCACGAATATACTCACAATTAAACAGTCCCCCAACAGTAGAAAGAAAAAGCAGATCATTTGGAGTGGTCATTTTTTTTGTGATAGCTTGAATACTTTTGAGAAGCTCATCAACAGCTTTATCGAGTATCTTACAAGCTTCCCGAACACCTGTTTGAGCCGCTTGACAAGCAACACGTGAAAAGCTTGCAATATATGTTCTAACATTTGCTCCTTTACATTTAACAAGTATTTCTCTGATATCTGCAACCTTGGCAAAGTTCTTTACCATATCCGAAAGAGGTGTATACTCTGAACGACCATCGTATTCTTCGAATACTCTTCGAAGTACCATTTGGCCTATGTAGTAGCCACTCCCGAGATCCCCCACGTGTTCTCCCCAGCCGTCAACTCTAAAGACGTTGCCGTTTTTATCTTTTGCCATAACCATGGCACCAGTTCCAACTAATAAGACTGCACCCGAACTCTCTGGCAAAGCTCCTTCCAAGGCAACTCTCACATCATTAACAAGTGTATAATGTTTCAAACCTAATCCTTCGATCACAGGTTTGATCTTTTCTTCTATCCCTTCCACATCTCCTACAACTGGGACACCAAAACATGATGCGGCTATATCTTTTAGTTTCAACTTTCGAGCCTTTAGGGCGATCTCTATGGCCGAAAAAAGATTCTCCTTGAATCTCTCCACAGGTTCGTTAAGAATATCAATAGAACCAGAAACTCCGAGACCAACTTTTTTGCCATTTTCATTAACTACAGTAGCAATAGTTTTACTTCCTCCGCCATCTACTCCAAGAAAATATCTCATTCTCAAAATTTCACCACTCTCGTGAGATTCTTAGGATTATCTGGATTAAGCCCCTTAACTTTAGCTACTTCAACTCCTATGATTTGTGCAGGAATGACTTTTAGAAACCAATCACCGAAATCACCAGCACTATATGGAATGAGTAAATTGTGAGAAGCATTCATTCTTTTCGATGACACGTTGACAACTGTTCCTCCAAGACTCTTGATCTCTTGCGCCATCTTTTCTTCCTCTGAATGCGCTAAATTACTCGCAAAAATACACACCATACTTTCCTTTCCTACCTTTGACTTTGGTCCGTGACGATATTCTAATGTTTGAAATGCACTTACATCAGAAAGAGAAGTCTCGGTTACTTTTATAATTCCTTCCATAGCAGCTGCAAGATACTCATCATATCCAAGAAAAGCAAAATGATCATATCTCCTAAAATCAATTTTCTTAAATAAATCTTTAGAACTCTCCAAAATCACCTGGGCAGATTCCAGGATACTCTTCAAATAACTTTTGAACAGATTTGGTTTGAATATATCGCGAATCAACGCTGAAGCGAGAAAAGCCATAGAAGTGAAGGATTTTGTCATAACTACAGATTTTTCATCCACAAAATTCAAAACTGAAAATGCATCGGCCACTTTTGTTAGTGGACTTTCTGGCTCACAGCTGATCGCCATAGTTTTTATGCCAAATTTATTTTTAGCACGTTTCAAAGCTTGAACTGTTTCGGTGGATTCACCTGATCTTGATAATCCAACAAGCACGGCATCCTTGCTGAACTTCCGGAATCCGAAAGCTATTTCTGATCCGCTGAAATAGCGTGAGAAAACTTTACCGCTACTTAAGCGATTAACTTGAAAAGATAGACCCATCGCAAGGTTGTAAGATGAACCGCATCCAACAAAATCAATTTCGGATGGAGCTGTTTCTTTTAGAAAATCAACAATGCTTTTAGATAGGTCAGAATATCTTTTAGAAATTTCTGCAAAATTGGAAGGTTGCTCGTTTATTTCATCGAATGTTATCATGAGAAAGTCCTCCTTTCACTTTATGCTTCCAGATGTTAAACCTTGAACTATGTATTTTTCAACCAATAAGAACAACGTCACTGGTATCAATGTTGATATCAAAATTGCAGCCATCAACGGTCCCCAACTCACAGAACTACGGCTAAAAAACTGATACAAGCCTTGGGTGATTGGCATCATTTTGTCGTTCGAAATCAGGACCAATGCCAAGGTAAATTGTTGACTCCACCCAGTTATAAAAGCATATATAAAAATGGCCACTAATGCGGGTTTCATCAACGGAATGATGATCCGATATACAATCGAATAAGGGGTACAGCCATCCATCAATGCAGCTTCTTCAATTTCCACTGGAATAGTTTGCATATACGAAACGCTTAACCATGTTGAAAGTGGTATGGTAAAAACCGAACCAGCCAAAACCATTGAAAGGTACGTATTAACCAATCCAAAAGCTTTCATTATCACATACAAGGGAACAAGGAGCATTATCGGCGCAAACATATTCGCATATATGACGAAAATCATCATCGGATTCCTTAATCTATATCTAAAACGCGCCAAGCTGTAACCGGCTGGGATCGCTATTAACAAAGAAAATGTACTCACTCCTATTCCATATATGAAACTGTTTAGCAAGTAAATCGGCAAGCGCGAAACAAGCTGAAAGGCAGCTAAAAAATTGTAAAAAGTAATATTTTTTGGAAGCAACGGAGCAGGCGAAATCCAAGAAGAAGTTGACGGTGTTAGTGCAGTTATCACTGCCTGATAAATTGGAATGAGCATGAACGAAGCGAATATGATCGCAAGAACTTGGTAAGATATACTTTTTACCTTTTTCTCCGTACTTTTCTTCATGACTTTTCTCCTTTCAAAGTCCTTATATAGAACAGGGACAACGAGGTTACAAGGAGTACCTGGAATATTGTCATGGCAGATGCTTTACCAACACCTCCAAACATAAGATATCTGAAAGAAGTATTGTAAATCGCTATGGGGAGAGTAGTTGTAGAAGTTACTGGACCTCCTCTTGTCAGAATCCAAATGGGTGCAAACGAATTAAAAGTCCAAACTATTGAAAGCAAGCTTACAGTTAGCAAAACTGGCTTTATCATTGGAAGAGTAATTTTTGTGAATTTTACGAAATCTCCTGCTCCATCAATTGTAGCAGCCTCATAGAGATGTTTCGGTATGGTTTGAAGACCAGATAATAACATTATAACCATAAAAGGTAACCCTATCCACGCATCGACAATAAAAGTAGATATGAAAGCACTAACAGGATAAGCTAAAAAAGAAACAGGCTCTTCTATTATATGAAGATGAAGAAGGAGAGAATTTATAATACCAAACTGTCCGTTTAATGTCCAATACCATATCATAGCTGACATTGCCCATGGAATAGACCATGGAATTATCAACAAAGTACGATAGACTTTTTTCCACTTTAGAAATTCACTGTTTAAAAGCAAAGCTCCCCCGAGCCCCAAAAGAACCTTTATTGCTACAGATCCTCCAACCCATATCACCGTTTTTAGCAAAGCTCCTACAAAATAGGAATAAGTAGGACTATAAAGTCTAAATGTAAATAGCCATTTGTAATTAAACCCGCCAACCCAAACTTTGTGAGAAGGGTTAAGAAAATTGAATTTGTAAAAAGAATCCATTACCACTTTGGTTAATGGATAGAACAAAAACAGTCCAAAAGCCATTAACAGAGGCAAAAGAAAAATGTAAGGCGTGCTTTTTTTTGCTTTCAAGTTTACATCCTCCTTAAAGAGTGGGGAAGTTTCCCCACTCTTGTATAAAGAACTGTCTTAATTATCTTACTGACTTTGAAGCACAGATATCGTTTTTGCTGCCTTTTCAAGGGCTGCTTGTGGAGTTGATTGATTAAGCAAGACACTTTGAATGGCATTAAGTATAGCATTAGCAGTGCTAACCCAGTCCTTTATACCTGCTGCTTGAGGATGACCATATTTCAAAGCTTGAATATATGGCTTCCAATACCATTTTTGAAATTCTGATTCTTGAGCTTCTTTTATCATCGGTGGCACGAATCCTTGAAGCGTATCCCATCTTGTTTGCTCTTTTAGCGTGGACATATAATTTATAAATTCCCATGCTAATTCTTTGTTCTTGGCCTGTGAGGATACGGCCATACAGTCAACAACAACAACCGTAGAATATGGAGCATTTGAATCAGGACCACCTGGAATTGGGAAGAACCCTACATCTATTCCTGCTTTCATTGCTTTTATAGCATTATGAACGTGATCTATGTACATTCCACCTTTGCCAGCTTCAAAAAGTTTGATGAGATCCTCTCTCGTCCAATTGGTAATACCTGGCTGAGCATACTTAGAAAGTTCTTTGTAGAAACTCAACGCCTTTACGGCTTGTGGAGAATCTATTTCCACTTTACCCGTGTTTGGGTCAACAATTTCTCCACCATTTGCGCAAAGATATTGTTCAAATTGTGTAACCGTTGAAACGAATTTTTTACCAGCCATGAGAATTCCATAGATTCCCTTCTTGGGATTGTAAATCTTTTTAGCATCCTCTAACAGTTCATTCCAGTTCGTTGGAACTTTCGTTATTCCGTTCTCTTTAAAGATTTTTTTGTTATAAACGAAAACTTTTGTTGACATAGCCCTGGGGACGCCCCAATAATGACCTTTATAGATCAAGCTGCTCCACACTGATGGATAATACATGTGTTCTTTTTGAACTGTTATATAGTTTTCAAGAGGTGCCAATGCTCCCATGCTTGCAAGCGCCGGTATCCATCTTGAGGCTATGTACATAACATCTGGTGCAGCGTTGGCTCCGAAAGATGTTATGATTTTGTTCCACAGATTAGCCCATCCAACGAATTCCATGTTGACCTTCACACCAGGGTGTGCTTGCTCAAAAGACTTTGCTATGACCTCCTGGCTTTGAATAGTATAGCCTCCGCCAATTGGCATAAGCACAGTTAAAGTTTGAGCCCCAAACAGCAACGTCCCTAGCACCAAAATTGATGCGATAAATAGGAATTTCTTCACTTCAAATCCCTCCTTTCAACTTTTCCTGGGAACCCCAGGAATTAAAAACTATTCTAAATTTGCGTTTAATAAACTCTTTCCAGTTTCTTTCGAAGGATTTTATTTCTTTGAGAGCAAAAGAATAACATTATCAAAATGTACCATTTTTTTCGCTTTTCTTTAGTAGCACAACTCGTACATTCTTCTTACTCACCCTTAGTCACAAAAATACATTTTTTTGACTAATCATGATTATAAATGACTAAAGAAAAAAATCCAATGTCAAAAAAGGAGCATTTTCAACTTTTATCCTTTGCTATACTTAAATACATCCGATTAGACGGCAAAAGCTTAGGATAGCTGTTGAACGCTCTTTTTTCTCTTCTGCTTGAAAATTAGAATTATTGTGAGTAGTTTTTACACGTAATCCATGCCATAATCCGGAAGAGGTATTGGAAAAGCAGAAATATTTGAAAGGTTTTCATCACTTTCCTTAGACCCAAAGATCGATCTCGTGAAATCAGAAAGATCCATATTCATAAAATTATTCAATCTTTCCGTCCCAGAATCAGTTAATGATTCTTCGAGATAAGGAGTTAGTTGTTCTATCAACATTTTCTTATTCAAGACTTTTACAGTTCCCATGAATCTCCTTCTCTTTGTATTTTCGTTTGAAAGGAGAGAATTAAGTGCACAATTTGCAAGCGTAGTGTGCATCAATACCATACCATCCTCATTTGCGATAGAACGCACAAGATCGGCTATAGCAATTGGATTCCCAGCACTCTCGACACAGTTGTTGATTCCATGCTCATCTCTTACCATTACCGCATAAGCAGCTTCCGAAACAAATATTCGGGCTGGTCGGTCAACCGCTCGAGATAATTCAATCATCTTTTGGAAATCTTCGGGTTTTCTCACAAACCTCACATTCTCTCTTGAATGAAGAAGAATAATAAAATCCCGATCAGCTGTGGAACTAACTTTTTTGTACTTAACGTATTTAACTTTTGAAAAGAAATTCGATTCTACTTTATGAGTGAAATAAATTCCAGCATCAACAGCTCCAAATTTTCTGTATATAGAATTGTCTCCAGAAATCATCATTAATGGAGCTTTTCTCTCCAAGGAAATCTTTTCAGCCTCTTTTATCAATTCAGTTGAATATCCTCTACCTCTATAAGAAGGATGAGTACAAACTGAGCCAACAAGAACAGCTTGGACACGTGCACTAAAAAACTGGATTTTCCTGAAGAGTAAACCAAGCATTGACACAATTTTCCCGTCTTTTTCTATATACAGAATATTTTGCAAATTGCTTTTTGAAAAGAGAAGGGGAAAGTCTTTCCTCATTGAACCGCCTTTGGATCTAAAGATCATGTCCGAAAGTTCTACCGCTTCTTCAAGTCTGCTTTCAGGTAGCCTCCTTACGCTCACTGCATCACCTTACTCCTTGAAGTTTTCGTCATGCAACCTTTTTGTTTGCTAAGCACAGCAAAAAAGAGAGAGACTATAAAAAATGAAACAAACGGACTCATCGCTTTGCGAACTCGCTAAATATTTCTTTAAGAACACGATTCACTTTTTGTGGATCTTCAGATCTCAAATAAGACATGTGAGCAGCTCCATTATATGACCAAACAGCAACATTCCTTACACCCAGTTCGTACATTGTCTCAACGGCCTTTCTCATCTCTTCTTCCCTGTTCATAGGAACCTTATAACCTTGAAACCACATTTGAACTTTCTTAGAGTACTTTCTACCTATCTCCAACATTCGCTTCGTTACAGGCTTTACAAAATCATCAATATTCCTGCCAAATATGTACCAATAGGGGTCAGAACCTATCGTGTCAATAGTATCAAGAGAGGCCACTTTCTCATACGGAATGCTAATGTCTTTTTCATTCTCAATTGGAAGAAAACAAACGGCATTCTTGAGCCCTTTTTCTTCTGTGTATCTTGACATTTCTTTAAAGAAAGAAAACGCCGAACTTTTCTTAAATTCTACAACATTATCATTTGCAATTGTAGGCATATCATAATCATACTTTTCTTTGAAAAGCTCTTGGCAATGTTCACATCTGCATGCCCAAACTGAATCATCTTTAACTCCATCCCATTGAGGAATATACCAGTGAGGTTCGTCCCAAAAAATGTAATCTGCTTTACTTGCAGCAATTGAGTTTACCAATTTTTTGAGAAACTCCTTGAATTTTTCAGAATTCAAACATGCATGTGGCACTCTCACCCCATCATTTCTCACCTGCCACGTATCTGGATTGTCTAAAAGAAATTTGCTAAATGCTTCTCCACCGAAAATGCCACCGATGGCCCAAGGATCAACCCAGACCTCCAAACCGTTCTGATGAGCAGCATCAAAAAGTTCTTGCATAGTACGTTCGTAGTAGAAAAAGTCGTTCTCACTGAATGTAAAAACAACATAAGAAGCTCCCATTTCTTTCATGTTTTTCAAATGTGCTTTGGCACATTCTACATACCTGTTTCCAAAGTAACTCATTCCCATTTTCATACTATCCTCTCCCTCACATCCTCTATTTTCCCATTTTAATCTGCCAATGCCTCAAACGATTTCCACATTTCCGTATCTCAACAATTCTCTTTGAAATTCTTCAGGGACAGAATCAGTTATAATGGTATCAACTTTAGAAAGATCTACCAGCTGAGCAGGTTTTGTTATCCCAAACTTTGTGTGATCGGCTATGATGTATGTTTGGCGACTACGATTGTAAATTTCTTTGGCAACCTCAGCTTCTTCAATATTTGAGAAAGATACTCCACCACTTATTGAAATCCCATTTACTCCCACAAAAAATTTGTCTATGTTAAAATTACGGATTGTTCTTAGGGTTATCTCACCGATACATTCATAAGTCCCTTTTCTTGGCATACCACCGGTTACTATTACTTGGAAGTCTTTCACACTTTCCAAAATTAACGTGGTAATGTTTATTGAATTGGTAAGAATCGTCAACCCTTGAATCGTAGAGTTTAGTATCTCAGACGCCAATATGTAAGAAGTGGTGCCACCGCTTAGTGCTATGAAATCGTAATCTTTTATGAACTTCACTGCTTTTTCAGCTATGAGCTTTTTTTCCTCTCGCATACGGTGATAATTAAACAAAAAGCCACTTTCAGCATGAGGAGAATTCACCATCGCACCGTTATGAGACCTGATGATCAATTTCCTTTTTGCAAGGTATTCCAGATCTCTACGAATGGTACTACCTGAGGCGTTGAACACTTTTGATAATTCCTTTGTTGTTGCACTCGTATTTCTTTTAATATATTCAAATATCTTCAATCTTCTATCGTTTGTAAGCATATTCACCTTCCTTACTCATAATCAATCACATAAATGCATTTTCCTGATTGAACTTAATTATAAATGATTAAATGGAATTTTTCAACATCATGCATCACGCCATGCAAAAACAGACCTTCGGGATCACCTCATTTTCTGCTATTTAAAAATGTTTTTGGCTTTCTGACATTTATAAAATGTTCAATCATCCAATAGAATAAGCCACCTGCGATCGACAGTATTCCAAAGAAAGCATAGGTGTCTACCACTCCAATAGTGTTAGCCAGCCACCCTCCAAGAGCAAGCCCAAGTATCATTGAAAATCCACTGGTTGTCATCCAAAAGATCGTGTGCGCATCTGAACGATGAGAAGAATCTATTTCGAAATTCACATAATGCAGAATTGCGTAATATATGGCGATCCAGTTAAAAAATTCAAGGCTTTGAACAGCAATCACAATCAACGGGGCAATGAATACCCATGTCAGGATCCACCTAACTCCAAACAGAAGAGAAGCTATCACTAGCATGCGTTTGACTCCTAAAAATTCTATTATTCGATCTGCAAAAAGCAAGAAAGGTATTTCAGAAAGTGCAGGTATGCCCATAGCAATCCCAGCATATGAAACAGCTTCTCCTCTTGTTCTCATCAGAATCGGTAAAAAGTATGAACCAAACGCAGCTGAAGGCAGAACAACAATTTCCAAGAGTAACATCCTGTAAAATGCCATCGGTACATCTTTAAAGGAATAATGAACTTTCCTTCCGACATTAAATCCTTTTGTCTTTGGAACAAAAAAGGAAGTAATACCTATTAATATAAATGCTAATGAACCTATGGCAAAAAATTCTACGTAATTCTTAATATATCCGAGTGTCATAATAACAAGTGCATATCCAATTGAGCCCATCATTCTGGCTACTCCGAAGGAAAAATCCCCCCTTTTAGAATACACTAATGATATAGATTCTGCAATTGGAACAACAGCAGTCCATAAGAAAGCGACGGCTATCGTTGCAAAGAGTATGAACCAAAATATTTTGAAAATGAATACTCCCCAAATTAGTAAGGCGCTTCCGAACGCAAGAAAAGCGAGAACACTATTCTTGACTCTTCTATCAGCAATGCGCATCCAGAATGGATTTGATATAAGTAGCACTATCGCTGAAATGCTACCGAGAACACCATTTTGAAAGTTGGAAAGATGAATTTGATTGAAGTAATTTCCAATAAATGAGAAAAACGCTCCTGGTACATAGATCGAGAGTTCTAAAATATAAAATCTCCAACGATCATATCTCTTAATTGATTTATCCTCTATCATAATCGTTTTCCTATGTAAGTGGCTCGGAATGCGCAGCTAACATGTTAAGAAACACCCCAACTATTGAAAGAATCACCATGATCAGAAAAAAACCTAACCAGCCAATTCCATTTATCATAAAAGATGAAACTAAAGGTCCAACCGCGCTTGGGATGTTAGATAAAAGGCCCATAGCGAATGCGCCCTTTCCCATCAAGGCAATCGGAAAAATATTCGATAAGGAGGCCCAGTAATTTGGAACCAGAATTTGTGAAAACGCGTTAATAATAGCACCTACTATAAGCCAGGCAAAAGAGTGAGGACCCAGAAGCATTATTGTTAAAGCACCAACTCCGACAAGAACATTTGCCACCATCATAACGTTAAGACGAGCATGAAATATGTCATCGTTTTTATATTTCCCTTTAACCATTTTATCTCCCATCAAAGCTCCAATGAAACATGAGATAGCTCCTGCGATGCCCCAAACAAGCATGAGATTTCCAATCTGAAAGGCTTTGTAGCCAAGGTGATAACCAAAGCTTGGAAGAAATCCGCCCATGCTGAATAGAGACCATGCAACAGGTGCGGGAAGAAATCCCATTATCCATGTTAGCTCCCGATTCCACACACTACCATGTGATATCTGTTTAGATGCCAATACCTCTTCTTCGAATTGTTTGGCATTTCGAGCAAAAACGAAATACGTAATAGCACCTGCTATCATGAACAACGCACTTATATAATACATCCACCGCCATCCAAAGATCAGCAAACGACCTGACAATATTCCTCCTATAGCTCCACCTAAAGGCACAGCACCCATCGTGAAAGAAAGAGATATAGCTCTCTCGGATGGTTTAAACCATCCGGAGAGCTGCAACGAAAACAGCGCTAACATCATGATAACAAGACCTTGGCAGAATCGTAGAATTGTTAGGAGCCAAAGTGAATGCACATTAGGAATCAAAAACTGTGGTACGATCAAAAACACTTGGGCTATAAAAACACCCAATTTTATTCTGGTATCAAAAAAACCACTGCTTCCAAGGAAAAAAGCCGCAAACAAAGCTATTGAAAAGCTATCCACTCCAAAATTGTCAACAGCACTTACACCTATGCTCATAGACTTTGCAATGAAAGGCGTTGCAATTCCAAAAGATGTGAGAGAGATGAAGCTTGTCGTTACAAGTGTGCCTGTAACAGCAGCCATTACCCAGCGATAATAACTTCCGCTTTCAAGCATTCTCTCTTTCGCCTCTACTTTGATGCATGCTAAAAACTCATCGACGTAACACGATTGTTATGATATATCCTTGAATATCTCATCTACAACTGCTCTTGCTTGCTCATAAGAGTGCGTTCTTCGATCTCTTAAGAGTATCTCAACGATCAAATCTGGATTCTTTTTTTCAAACGCTTCCAATGCCCATTCCATTCTCGCCATTCGAGGATAAAGATACCACTTTATGATTCTTTCTGGCAAAGGCGGGGTTATCTCTTCAGGATGTATCCCGTCTTTATCAACCCTTGCTGGAATTTCGACCGCAACATCATTTGGTATCCCCGCTATGACACCGTTATTTAAAATGTTGACAACAAATCTGTTGGTGTGATTATTAACTATCGCATCTATAAATGGAATGTGCTGTTCACCACTTAAGATTGAGGGATCGTAGAAACTTTTGACTTCGTTGGCAAAATCTGCTGGAATTATCGAGAAATTCGCAGAAAGCGCTTCTGAAAGCTTCACATTTTTGTTTTTCTTTAAAAGTTCTGCTGTCTTTGAAGTTAACGCAGTGATCTCCCTTAATCTATCTTCGTACCATTTCCAACCTAATTCTGAATCGGCGCCACCCCATGGTCCACCGTACCATTTTTTCTTGGTTTCGAGATCATAATGGTATTTCCATCCGCTGTTTCTAACAGTATCACCTATCGGCATTCTTCCATAAAAGTGATAAGTGTCAATAGCGGCTGGTGACAGCTGATCATCAAATGGGTTTTTGGGCGATTTCCCATTTGGGTGCTCTTTAAACCACTCATCTAAAATGGGATACGCATCCTTTCCGTCATAATGAAAACGAGTAAGCCAAATTGCATGGTTAAAACCTGCAACCTGCCAGTCAATTTTCTCTTTTTCGAGATTCAAGGTATCAACTATATCGTTAACAGCGTGATGTCCATGGCAAAAACCGACCATTTTTATCTTCGACTTTCTCGAGATCAGAGTCGTGCCTTCGAAAACTGGATTAGCAGCTTGCAGAAGCCATGCGTTTGGAGATAATTTTTCCATCATAGTCGCTATTTCTAAAAAGAAAGAAAGTTGGTTCCAATTGGTTAAAGTATAATAATCGGAAACCATGTTGAATTCTTGAGTGTCTATACCCCTATAATATCCATGCTTTTCTCCAATCTTTCTCATCTTTTCTAAGAAAGCATGTCCTCCTACCAAAGCGGTGTTTATGACAAAATCCGCACCAGATATTGCCTTTTCGAGTTCAATGGTTTCCTCAAATTGTATATTTGCTTTCATATCTCGAGCATACTGAGATGCCAATATGTAAGCAGCATCAAGTCGACTTTCATCAACATCCATTAATGTGACAAAACTTCCTGCGAGACTCTCAGTTTTACAAATATCACTGATCAATCTGAGAGAAAAGACGGCACTGCCTGCTCCTATGATGGAGATTTTTACACTTGCCATTTTTATTCCTCCTTTGATCTTTAGGATTTGTAGCTCTTTACTTTAGGTATTTTATTCCTTGCTTAATCCTTATTTGCATTTTGGGTCTTTTCTTGAAACTTACGATACGCTTCACCAAAAGTTGAATATCTGTGTTCGCCAATCTTAGTTATTCCAAGAGAAGCATAAAAAGTGGCAAATTTCACTGCCTCAACATTCTTCCAACCTAAAGATATACCTTTCAATAAAGCAGCATTGAACATATCACCAGCTCCTACCGTGTCTTTTATGTCTCCAAAATAAAAAGCATGAGTTGAAACATTATCAGTATCTACAAAACCTTGAGCTCCTCCCTTTCCAAGTTTGACAATACAACTATGAACTCCTCGCTTCTTGAAAAAATTTAAGGAATCGTCCAAAGAGGTTTTTTGCGATATTGCCAAGGCTTCTTTCAGATTTGGAACGAACCAATCACTTAGTTTAGCTATTTGCAATACCTGTTTTGTTTCTCTCTCGGTCCAACCATCGGGTGGCCAACCTGGATCAAACAAAATTCTATTTTCATTAGATTTCATCAACTCTACAATGTCAACAAAACGTTCCTCTTGAAAAGCCGAAATAAGATTAAACCCACATATTATAATCCAGGAACGGTGAATATTTTTAATCTTTTCAAAAAAGAAATCGTTATTTAGATTACTCAAGTTTCCAAGAAAAGTAAAAAAAGTTCTCTCATCCTTTTTGGTGGTTATCCCTATTGATATCCCAGTTTTCCCAGGTCCCACTTTGCACTTTGAAAGATCTATTCCTGTTTTTTCTAAAGTTCGAACAAAATTTTCTCCCATTTCGTCACTACCAATAGCAGATATTACATGGGTGTCAAAGCCCAGTTTATTAAGTGCTATGGCGCTGTTGCCAGCTGCTCCTGCATATCTAAAATCGAAAAAATCACCGGTAACCTCTGAACCCATTTCAGGCCAGTCATTAAAATTTCCTATAATCACGTCTATATTCAGGTTTCCTACAACATAAGCTTGTTCTGTCATGTGATCATTCCTCCGTTGTCACTTTACTTATTAAGTGAAAATCGTCGTCTGCTATTTTTTTTGCTTTTCTGATTCTATAAGACAAAATTTGTACATACGGAAGGAAAAGCAAATTCTGGAGATACTCCGGCAAATCAGCGTTCACCGAATTGGCAAAAATCAGTCTATCAGACACAGACAGCATATCATTCATTTCTACAGTACTATTAGATATGATCCAAGTAAACCCGGATTTATTAGAAATTTCACGACAAAGTTTGATCAATAAATGCCTGTTTGGTGAGTCGGGAATAAAGCAGATCATTCCACGTTTGTCCACAAAAAGTTCCATGGGGCCATGTTTTAGCATTCCAGCCGATATAGGAAACACATTTACTCGCGCTATTTCATTCAAAGTTAAAGCAGATTGATATACCTCACCTAAAGCAAATCCTCTGGATGTGATGATTGAACCGTCTATTTTATCTACGATCCCGGAATTTAAAAGCACATCTACGTCTTTATGAGCTTCGACTATAACAGTTTCTAACATGTGAGGTAATTTTTGAACATTTCTTATTTCCCTTTCCAATTGTCTTGTGATGATCATTGAAAACAAAATATTAGCAATTACCGAGTTCATATGCGTCTTGGTCGAACCAACAGATCGTTCTTTGCCTGATAATATGTCCAACGTGATGTCTGAATTTGCCCAGAGATAGCTATTGATATTAGCTGTTATTCCTATTTTAACAACATTCGTATCTTTAATTTTATCAATGAGATTGCGGATCTCTACGGTTTCTCCAGATTGCGAAACCAATACACAGACATCCACTTTTTTGAACCATTCTTTGGGTAAATACCAAGAAGCTTCAGAAGCATCATAATAGTCTGCACTTATTCCTGAAGCACGTAAGAGATACACAGCGGGAAATACAGAATACAGCGAGCTTCCCATACCAAAAAAGGCAATTCTCGACACCTTAGAGGCGATTTTGGAAACACCATATTCTATCGACGAAATATTGTCTATCAGTTTTTGTAAAGCTTTAGGTTGTTCTTCGATTTCTTCAGCAAATGTGGACATTGCGATCACACCTCCAATTTATTAAAAACACCGAATAATTTGCATTAATAAAATCCTCAATCAAATAGAATAAATCTAAGTTTGATAAATCTCTCTTATTCAATGGCAATTTCTCCAAATGGAAACAAGTTTTTAGAGCCTAAATCTAACTTCCTAAGCAGCTTAAACAACGTTTTTATACTACGAATCCTGAATCCTGGCCAATTCTCATACAAATTAAATGGATCAAGATGAATGGCTGCTATTCCTGCTCTGTTAGCTCCTAAAACATCTATATAGAACATATCACCTATAAAAATACTATTTTGAGGCTCGATGGAAAGCTCTTTCAAAGCTCTTTCAAAGATTCTTGGATCAGGCTTTTCAAAACCGACAAGTCCAGAATCGTATACCTTATCAAGGTAGATATCCACACCCACTTTTTTCAACAAGATAGGCATGGTCCCATTGTAATTTGAAATAACAGAGATCGAATATCCGGAATTTCTAAGTGCTCTAAGAGTTTCTTTTGTCCAATCAAATGTGTAAGCAAAAAGATCTTCGAATTTAGCTCTATTTAAAAACTCTTTCTCAAGTTCAACTACTTCTGACTTCGAGCTTACAAATTTAGAGAACAATTTCTCCCACCAAAGATGCTCACCAAAAACTTTTCCGATTTTCAGAGATTCATCTTCCTCTCGGTTTACTTCAAAGAAACCTTTCAACACTTTATAAGGATTCACTTTGTATCCATACGTTTTCAGTAAATCTGAAATCCATTCAATATTTGGAAATACTAAAGTTCCACCCGCGTCCATCAGCAAATATGGTCTCATGTTGTTACCTCATTTGTAGTTTCCTTTGATCTTAGAATCGTACTTTTGTGACAACAATTCATTTACTAATTCCCGTAGCTTACTCAAATATTTTTGTTCTGTACTCTTCTGCCATGATCAACACTAAATTTTTTTCTCACCAACATCTTTAAAGACTTGCAAAGCGATTTTTTTACCTTATCGATTTTTGGCCTTCATGCTTTTGCCATCCGCAAGTACCATTTCATCATTTTTGTTCTTCCACTTGAGCATTAGAATTTCCTAAGATACGTAGAAAAACGGGATTTGAAAAACCGACAATCGTTTCACGATGCAAAAACAAGATACTTAACCATTTCACATCTCGAGCCCGGAATTTTTTATTAAAAGAAGAAGTATCAAAATTCATAACTCCAGCAGAAGTTAACAACAAAGTTTTGTCAGCCGCTTCGGAACTTGCCATTACTTCTACAAAGTCATCTTTAGCTACATTGATGGTATCTCCACAATAATATTTTTTATCCTTATAGAGAACCTCAAAATAAAAATTTTCCTTGGATGCATACCCTTTTCCAGTCTTTATAGAACAAATAATCGATTTAAGTGATAGCTCAGTTGCTCGAACATGATATGGGAGCCAAAGATCGTTAAAATCCTTATCATTATGAATATCCCCTCCCGAGGTTGCACATATTTTTAAGCCTTTATTTAAGAACCCTACCCATAAAGACAAAGTAGCTAAATTGAAACCCGGAAAAAAAGAAGCCGTTCCCCCACTGTTCCACAATTCCAAAAAGTCTATACTTGCAGGTGATAATTTGTAACTCCATTTACAGCCACTACAATAGGGACTTGGGGGGAAAAAGGGGTGCGCTATTCCGAAAACTCCTCCATCATTTCTTACCAACTTCGATGAAAGCTCAAGATTTTCAGCCATTAATTGGGGGTTTATATGCCTCTCAATTCCAAGTGCTAACGCATGTCCTTTGTAGGAAGTTATTTCAACACCAGGAAACACTTTTAGATCGCTGTCAAGTTCATTATTTCTACGTAATGGCATATCATGATCGGTAACAAATAGGAAATCTAATTTGTGTTTTTTTGCTTCATTAATCAATTCACTTAGACACATGGTTCCATCACTTCTCGTTGTGTGAGAATGCAACTCTCCTGTGTACCAATTTTTGTGTATTTCCCCGACCTGAGGAGATATCTCAACTGTATACCTTAATGCATGCAAAATTGTTCCTGATTCAATCAATATCATCCATTCACCAGAGGGAATATATCCTTTTATGCCGTTGACGCTTGCCTCTTTAATCGCTATAAGAAGTTCTCGCTTTTCTTGACTCATCCAGCCTCTGAATTCTCCACAGGAATCATAGACCAAGACTTTTAACTCATTCTTGACAATTCCAACATTTTTATAAACAAACCTTAAAGAAAGTTTATTTGTTCCTTCCTTAACATCGAAACGAAAAAGTTTAGTAGAAAATTGTTCATTCTCGGAAAATTCGAAATTCACACTTTGCATCTGTACTATCATCCCTTCAAGCCAGAAGTTATGTGTATACCCTCTATCAAATATTTGTTCATGAACACAAAAATAATCAAGATGGGAATAGTTGCTAAAGTAGCAGCAGCCATCAAAAGATTCCATTCCACTCCTCCATGCCTTTGTTGAAATGACGCTAATCCTAAAGTTAAAGTGTACATATCTTTATTGTTAAGGAAGACTAAAGGTTGCAAAAAAGATTGCCATGACCAAATGAAGTTAAATAAAGCAACCACAGATAAAGCTGGTTTCGTCAATGGTAAAGCTATTCTAAACCATATCTGAAGGTGAGAAGCTCCGTCAACTTTTGCAGCATCTACTAGTTCAGAAGGAATCGTCATATAAAATTGCCTTAAAAAGAAAATACTCCATGCACTTCCAAACCATGCAGGAACCCATAAAGGCTTGAAACTACCGATCCATCCGAAGCTTTTGAATTCTATGTAAAGAGGTATCATAAGAACAACAAAAGGGATCATCATAGTAGCCAACGTGATCATAAATATTAAATCTCTCATTGGCCATTTTATTTTCGAAAAACCATAGGCTACAAATGACGAGGTTAAAGTTGTTCCAATAGTTGACATGATCGCAATCCAGCTTGAATTCAAAAAATACTTAAAGAACGGCATATAATGAATAGCCCTTATGTAATTTTCAGGAATAAAATGTCGAGGAAAAAACACAAGTGGAAGTTTCATAAAATCTTTCAAAGGCTCAAAAGATGTTATTACCATCCAATAAAAAGGAAAGGCAAAGATGGCTGCAAAAAATACCAAAACAAGGACCACGAGGAGCTTTCGAATATGTGGTCTCATCTTCATTCCTCTCCTCCATAGTAAATTTTATTTTTACTGAGAATAAATATTAGAACGGTAAGGGCAAAAGTGATCAAAAATAACAACCAAGCAGACGCAGATGCGTATCCCATGTTCATATATGTGAATGCATTATCGTATATTTGCATTGCCCATGTATAACTTGAATAATTCGGACCCCCACTCGTTAAAATGTAAGGGAGATCAAAAAGTTGAATAATTGATATCATGCCGGTTATTATGTTGAATAATACGGCAGGGGAGATCATAGGAATTGTTATTTGGGAAAGTTTTGTCCACCATTTAGCACCGTCCAAATCTGCAACTTCATATAGTTCTTTTGGAACATCATTTAAAGCTGCTATGTAGATTATCATGCTCATCCCTATGTACCACAAGCCAACTAACACTATGGCTGGTTTTGTCCAATACGTGCTTTCCAGCCAATTTGGGCCATTAATTCCTAACAAGTGGAGGAAAAAGTTAAACACTCCGTATTGACTGTTCAGCATTAGATTCCATACAATAGCGAGAATAACTCCAGGAACCAAAACTGGGAATAGATAAAAAACTTTCAAAAAGCCCAAAGTTTTGCTCTTTCTCACATAGTAAAACATATAAGCTATGACAAGAGCTGTTATTTGTGTGAGTGGAACTCCTATTACCATAAAATAAAGCGTATTCTCAACAGACGTCCAGAAAATGTTATCTGTCAACAACCATTTATAATTCAACAGTCCTACCCATTTTGGAGCACTGATAATCGTGTATCTTGTAAAGCTGTAATATAAAGAAGTAAGTATGGGGTAAAAATAAAACAAGGCAAGACCAATCATCCATGGAAAAACAAAAACCACTCCCCATATAAATTCCTTTTTCTCCCTTTTTGTCATGCCAAAACTCCTTATTGTTTGCTCCCTCCAATAGGAAAGTTAAGAAGTGCCTTGATTTTAAAAAGGCACTTCTCAAAAATGGTTATCTTCCCATCATTTCTAAAGCTCTTTTCATTTTCATTTGAACATTGTTCAGTGCCACTTGAGGCGATGTTCTAAGAAATAGTATGTTCAAAAGCGCATCCTTTAAAAGAGCATCATATTTTTGCCATACCGGTGTAGTTGGAGCAAAGAAAAGATGGACTTTTTGAAAAATTTTCACGAATAGGTTTCTATGTGGATACGGTACTATAGCATTTTCGTATTTTTCAACATATTCTTTTTTTAGTACTGGAACAGGTGTAAGAAATTTAAGAAGATTCTTGGGTTTTGCGACGAATGCCATGAATTCTTTAGCACCTTTCATGTGTTTTGCGCCCTTTGGGATTACAGCCATATCTATTTCCGTATATGCCATTAACTTCCCCTTTGCACTTGGAAAAGGTGCAAACCCCCACTCCATTTTGGGATTGTAAATATCTATAATTTTTGCGATCCAATCTCCGCCAAAAGTCATGGCAACTTTTCCCGAGACAAAAGGATTACTATTCGACCAGTAAGGTCCATAACCTCCTACGAACTTTTCAAGTTGTTTTTCAGACCCATACATTTTTGACAATCCCCGGAGCCATTCATACGATTCTATGCACAAAGAACTATTAGCAGTTATTGCTCCTGTTTTTTCGTTGATCAATGTTCCACCAAAATAATATGGCCATACGTGAGACCATGTCCACTTGCTGTTGTATCCAGGATCAAAGCCAAGAACTTTTATATTTCCATTTGAATCATACTCCGTTAGCTTCTTCGCATATTCCTTTAGTTCTTTCAACGTTAAAGGTGGATCGTTGGGATTTAATCCTGCTTTTTTGAACAAGTTTTTATTCCAAAACAGGCCAAATATGTCCAATTTCATGGGTACAGCATAAAGATGACCGTGATATTCTGCGCTTTTCAAGACTTCTTCGCGGTACTCTTTTAAATTTAAACCGTACTTAGTTATATCATCTATAGACTCTACAGCACCCATTGCAACTAGCGGTGCTATGTATTGATGGTTGGCGTGAAGTATATCTGGTGGATTTCCAGCTGCAAGCGACGTAAGAAACTTCTCTGCGATGTTACTTACACTTACGATCTTGACTTTATACTCGTTTTGTATGGAATTAAACTGATTCGCTATCGAGGTGATAACCTGGAGCTCAGGACCTGTCCAATCTGTCATGAAAGTCACAGTTGTAAAAGCAAAAACCAACGAAACACCGAAAACGGACAATAGAGAAAGCACAAAAAAAGCCCTTTTGGGTCTGTCTCATTTTTTGTGTATTTGTATTTTTTCCTGAGATAATGAAAATCATAAATAAGATTCAACCCTTTCTTTAAAGTATATCGCTAATTGAGCTAAAATGGAACCCCAGTTTTTTTG
>JALSLY010000008.1 GCA_026988035.1 Thermotogae bacterium | reverse complement strand
ATTATTTTACGCAAGCTGTTGTCAATTTTTCAACATTCACGCTGTTTTCAATGAACTTTGTTACATCCCAACCTTTTTTCGTTACTCTCACGCACAACGTGAGTTACTCACATTGTGGTCAACTTTACAACCTATGAGTATTTATCAAATAAACATTGCTCTTCAAGCGATAAAAGAATTTTTTCGAAGTCTGAAGTCTTACGAGACTTATTCTTTAAACGTGTCCTGAACCGACCGCAGGTCGTCCCGGACCTGATCCGGGATCTCATCCTCAGATTCCGGCTCGTAGGCCGGAATGACATTATGGTCAAGGACTCTATTCAACGGCTCGTAGGCCGGAATGATGTTATGGTCAATGACTCTGTGTAAGGCACGCTGCATACCTAACACCTTCCACCGCTACGCGGTCCCCCTCTCAGCTATCGCTTGCGCCTACTACTCGGTTGCCACCTCAGATACAAAGAGGAAGTTAGGTTTGAATCATCTTGTAATGTTTGTTGCACAATCTGAGTAATTTAGACATAATTTTATGTTGAAACAAAGTTTTTTCAAAGACCTTAAATTCTGCCAAAATGCGCATTTTTAAGCTTTATTTGTATTTTCAAGTGATTATTTTTTGAGTTTGAGCAAAATCAAGGTATTGAAAAATAAAATTTTTAGTGGTATCCTATTAAGTGCCTGTCAAGGCAGGTTAACAACAATTTCACATTTGTGAAAGGGGGAATTTTAATGAAGCGCTCAATTCTATTGAGCCTGGTCATTCTTGGACTCTTGGCTGTCGGCATCTTTGCCGCCAAACCTGGTGTACTAACCATATGGACTTCTGAAGCACAAGCTCCCATTCTTACACAGCTTGGCAATCAGTTCCAATCAATCTATGGGGTACCTGTGAAAGTTGTTCAGATGAATTTTGGTGATATCAGATCAAAATTTGTCACGGCAGCGTCTGCTGGCGAAGGGCCTGATATTATAGTTGGCGCAAATGATTGGATTGGTGAATTTGTTTCGGACGGTTTACTCACGCCAGTAACCTTTCTGACTTCCCAAGGGAAGAAAGAATTTGTGCCGGTTTCACTTCAAGCCTTTTCTTACGGGGGAAAACTTTACGCGGTACCTTATGGTATAGATGTTCTTGCGTTGATTTACAACAAAGATTACGTAACCAAACCACCAACAACAGCTGATGAACTCTTCGAAATGGCTAAAGAAATGACTGGTGGTGGCTTCTATGGTTTTGAGTATGACGCTGCAAGCGATCCATACTTTTCAGCCCCATTCATTCAAGGATTTGGTGGTTATGTCTTTGGCATGGGCAAAGGTGGTGTCCTCAATCCAAACGACATAGGTCTTGACAATGCAGGTGCTATAAAGGGTGCTCAATACATCCAGAAATTTTTCAAAGAAAAGCTGATACCCCAAGGAATTGACTATAATGGTGCTATGAATCTCTTCACGTCTGGCAAAGCTGCAATGATCATTAATGGTGAATGGGCGATACCAGATATTCAAAAAGCTGGAATCAACTTTGGTGTTGCTCCAATACCAAATGGGAAACCCTTTGTCGGTGTTCAAGGATTCATGATCAGCTCTAAATCGCCCAACCAAATTCAGGCCATGGAATTCCTTTCCAATTACATAAACACAAAGGATATCATGTACAAAATATGGCAAGCTGATCCAAGAATTCCAGCTAGATATGATGTCCAAAAATTGGCAGAAGCACATGCCACATGGCTTGCTGGTTTTACAGAGGCTCTAAAGAACACAACACCTATGCCTAATATTCCTCAGATGGCTTCTGTATGGAATGCATGGGCTAACGCGTTGACATTGATAACAAGTCTTAAACAGTCTCCTTCACAAGCTCTTCATACCGCGGTTATTCAAATAAAGCAGGCAATATCTAAATCTAAATGATTTATTTGTTTAAGTTGCAAGGCGGGACCCAGCCCGCCTTGTTTTTTAGAGGTGATGAGCATTGATTAGTATCAGGAAGATAGTTCTCTGGTTTTTTGTGGCGATCGTCGATGCACTGTTAGGATGGGCTACGATTACTCTTATTGTAAACCGCTCTTATGGGCTATCCGTGATCGTGCTTCTTCTTCTATTTTTTATCGATTATGCCCTTATAAATCCAAAGGCCTATCCTTATAGATACATGGTTCCTGCTGTAATCATCTTATTCATTTTAACGATATATCCAATATATTACACGGTTGAGTTGGCTTTTGAAAACTATGCTACTGGATACTTATGGAGTAGAGAACAAGCGATAAACATTATGCTTGACGAAATAGTTATGAAGCCCCATCCGAAGTTTTTTGGATACTCCGTCTACACGCTCTACAAGGATTACAAGCCAACTCAGAATTTTTTGATTTTGCTGAAGGATTCAAAGAATAACTTGTATGTCGCGACGCAACCTGTTAAAAACGGGAAATATGAGATAAGTCAATTTAAAGCGTTGAACAATGGCAAAGTTACAATTAATGGTGTCAATTATGCTTTGATCAGGTCACTTAAGGATCCCTCAAAGATAGTTGCGGTATCTGTTAATGGAAGAATTTATAATTATTTTTACAATCCGTCTGATTCTGAGACTATTCCAAATTTAAGGTTTTTTAATGTTAATTATTCTTCTATTCTCAGTAACACGGAGTTTATAAACCCCCGAATGGGAACGTTCTTCTTTACAACCACTTACGGATTCAATAAAATTGTCAGTGCTCAGCACAAATATGCTTTGGCAGTACGAACCGTTACAGAAAATGGTAGATCAATTGAGAAAAGTGTTCTTGTTAACACCATAACCAATCAGATTGTTCAGGAGCATGATTCAGCATTTTGGGATGTTGATCCCAAAACCGGTAATGAAACTCAAATAATAGGTTATTACAAATTTGTAGCTTTCAACAATTTTAGGAGGTTGTTAACAGATCCGCGCATCACTGGACCATTTTTTTCTGTTTTCCTATGGACTTTTGAATGGGCTGCTTTAAGTGTGTTACTTACCTTCATTGTTGGACTTACTTTTGCAATTATCTTGAATAACAGGGAGATGCGCTTCCGATTCATTTACAGGACGCTTTTGATAATTCCTTGGGCCATACCTGCCTTCATTTCTATTATCGTTTGGAGAATTGGATTTTTCAATGTTAGTTATGGTATTATAAACAGGATATTCCTTGAGCAATGGCTTCACCTTCCCGCATTAAATTGGCTTGGTGATCCACTTTTGGCGAAGATCGCGCTTTTGATCGTCAACACGTGGCTTGGGTTTCCATATATGATGGTTATCTCTTTGGGTGCACTTCAATCAATTCCCGGGGAACTTTATGAAGCTGCTTCAATAGATGGTTCCTCAAAGTGGTATTCTTTTAAGCGAATCACTTTTCCTCTCTTAATGACGCCTTTAGCGCCACTCTTGGTTGCATCATTTGCTTATAATTTCAACAATTTCAACGTCATATATCTTTTGACAGGAGGGAATCCTCCAATTCCCAATGCTATCACACCAGCAGGAGCAACTGATATATTATTGAGTTATACTTACAAACTTGCGTTTGCTGGTACAACTGGTCGAGACTATAGTCTTGCAGCTGCTATATCAATATTGATATTCTTGATAATTGCTTCAATAAGTGCTATAAATTTCAAACTCTCAGGCTCTTTTGAAGAGGTGAATCGTTGATGAAAAAGCGAATACATCCGGTAAGGCACGTTGTCATGATAGCCGTTTTGGTTGTTATCTTATTTCCCTTATTGTGGATTTTTACTACTTCGATAAGGAGAGACAATGCAGCATTCAGTCCAGAATTATTTTCTAATCAAACCACTTGGCAGAATTACAAAGATTTACTGTTTCCAAAGAAAAACATTCCTGCGCTTTATAACGAATTGGTGAATGTGTACAATCTTGGAAAACCTTACAATCGTATGAGTCAGCAAGAGATCCAAAAGCTTTTGAATAATGATTTCAGGAGTTACAATAACTATTTCGAGGAAACGAGGACTCTCTCTGAAAGCATAAGTTCAAACGCAAGCTGGATAATAGTTAATTATCTTCCAAAAGTGAAAAAATTGGCAGTTAACGACGTCAGGAAGAATAGTATCGAAGACATGACATACGTTTCCACAGTAGATTCTTACCTTTCCAGAAAATTTAACATCTTGCCAGACAACTACAAAATCGCAGGACTTAAGGCTATTCTTTCTTCTGTAAAGAAAACACCCAATATATATTCTTTGAACCTCATTGGTAGTTATTTCCCTGATATTTTGAAAACGCATGAAACTTTTGAAACAACTACAAAAATGGCATCTGAGAAAATCCGTAATATAGTTAGAGAAGTTTCGATTTTATTAGCTGCTGTTAATGAACCGACAGCAAGAGAACTTGTAGAAGCGTATCAGAAAACTTACAATTTGTTAAGAAATGGAACGTTTACATATTCCAAGTGGTTTGCTCCAATATACCTTAGAGGTATAAATTTGAACACAAATAGGTTATCGGGTATTGTTAGCAAAAATCTCTTTGATAAGCTTCGGAAAATAAAAAACGATACTTTTGGAATAATTGGAAAAGTTCACATGGCTGAATCAAACTATAACGATGCACTTGACAACGCAACGTTAAAAGTTGAAAATGTCAGGAACACTCTCCTTGTTACACTTGAATCTTCGCTTACAGCTTTGAATGGTAGATACACAAGCTTAATCGCAAAGCTAAATACTTTGAATTCCAATTCTTTGAGTTATTTTTCCGCTATGTCAAATGACGCTTCTCAAATTTCTATCTTTGCGAACAGCATAGTTCCAACTTCTCGAGCACTTGAAGATACTGTTTTGGTCATAAAAGATGCTTTAAAAAGATTTAAGCCCACCGCAAGCGATACTGGTTTGTTTATCGATGTTTCATCGCAACTAAGCTCTATAAAAGCATGGTTGTCACTTTCTACAAAATATCCCATCTTTAATACTATAACAAAAAGTGTTAAAAGGATAATGACAAACCTGGAGTATATACAATCTAACGAATCTTTTATAGCTTCCCATTCAAATCTTGATGCGATAATGAATGCAAAGGGAGCCCTTCCGTTGATTTTATTGAAACTCAAATCTGGTCTTGAACAATCTTTGGTAGCGCTTCAAAATTACGATTCGTTAGCGCAAAAATACACAGAAAATTCTGAAGAAATACCAAAATTGAAAAGAGAAATATCAAAGATTTCTTCTCAGCTAACTCCCATACAAAACAAAATCAATGCGATCCTATCAAGAATTTCACTCGCATCCCTTCATTTTGAAACCGAGGTAGCATTTAAGCGTTTAACCGATATGCAAAAGAAAATAAGCACGTTTGAAAGTGCCAATATGTTTCTTAACACTCTAAACTCTTACTATGCCATTTTGCAGAATTCCAATTTTTACTCAGCTTTACCACCAATGCCAAAATCTTCGAGATATGATCGTTTCTATGAAACTCAGAAACTTGAGGACACCATGACACTCTCCATTGTAACGGCGAAGATGATGAAAGAAGCTAATAATCAGTACGCCGTTTACCTCGACACTCTCAAAAGGCGAACTCCTTCTTACATAGAGATGAAATTTCTTGGTGTTCCATTTTCAATAAGCGAACTTAACACGATAAGTACGTTTTATCACGATCAATATGTTTCGAAGATTTCTCCGAATCTTTCAATAATTTCCAGAAGAACAAGCGATATGATGGTGAAGGGTTATTTTGGAGCTATAAATGGTAGACTCAATACTATAAACAATTCTTCGTTTAATCTTAGGCAAATATGGATGATCAAATATCTCCCACCATTTCTTAGATGGATGCTTAACAGCGTGATCGTGGCATTATCCGCTGCTATCATTACAGTTTTCCTTTCTTCTTTGATGGCATATCCGTTCTCGAGGATGAGATTTTTGGGAAGGAAATACGGCTTGATGGGTATTTTGCTCATTCAAATGTTTCCAACAATGATGGCAATGGTCGCCCTTTACTTACTCTTGAACTTCATAGGAAAATTTTTCCCGCCATTAGGTCTTAATAGTCTTGGGGGCTTGGCATTCCTCTACATAGGTGGCGGTATAGCATTTGATACGTGGTTGATCAAGGGATTCTTTGATACTATACCTACTTCGCTTGAAGAAGCTGCGATGGTTGATGGCGCAACACGGTTCCAAACTTTTTGGAGAGTGGTGATGCCGCTTTCAGTGCCTATACTCGCAGTCGTCACGATCCTTGCCTTTGTAGGCAATTTTGGTGATTATATACTTGCTTCTATTGTTATGACAAGTGTTAATAAGTACACGTTAGCGGTAGGATTACAAACTTTTTCAACAAGTGCTTATCAAACTAACTGGGGACTTCTTACCACTGCGGCACTTCTGGGAGCAATACCTATTCTCGTTTTGTTTTTAAGTCTTCAAAGATTCATAGTTGGTGGATTGACACAGGGGTCGGTGAAAGGATGACACCAAATTATGAACGTTCTATTCTAAACCTCATGAACTCTATAACGGCAAAGTTTGGTTTTTTACCTCGTCACAAACCACTACCTGTAGAAATGCTTGGAGAAAAATTTATCAAGGCAAATCGGGTTGTGCTGTTGTTAATAGATGCCATGGGATACGATATTGCTTCTGAACTTGCCAATAACGGGGTATTCAAGTATCTTGGAAAACCAAAGAAGTTGTATTCTGTTTTTCCATCAACGACTGTGAATGTATTAAGTACCGTGGCTACTGCTGCTTCACCAATCGAGCATGGAATGCTGGGTTATGTGCTTTATCTCAAAGAATTTGGAACACTTGCAAATATGATAGAATTTTCGCCGATTGGTATGCCCCGCGACACACTTCTGTCCCGAGGTGCCAATCCTTCAAACTTTCTTGGCGTACCCACTATTTATGAACAATTAAGAAATTACGGTGTCAATCCTCTTGTGATCACCGCAAGTGCTTTTAAAGAGAGTGGTCTTTCAAAGACGCTGAATCACAATACTGCAGTTCAGGGTTACATCACTGCGACTGACATGATGACAAAGCTAAGAAAAGCAATAGAATCTAAGAGATTTTCTTACATATATTCTTATTGGCCAATGGTGGATGCAATGGGACATGTGTACGGTCCAGACTCTGAAGAGTATGTTGAGGAAATTCACAGCGTTCTTCACTCGTTCGAAGAAAATGTTTGTAAAAAGTTGCCAGGATCACTTATGGATGAAACGGTATTTCTTATAGTTGCTGACCACGGCCAGTTGCGTGCTGATTGGCAACACGATTGGACACTTTCCGTGGAAGATGACTTCGTTTCCACCTTAGATATCATGCCATGTGGCGAGCCAAGACTTTTGTATCTCTATACTAAAAGTCCAGATAGAACAATGGAGGTTGGGATGGATTTCTTTAAAGGTAATGTTGAGTTTCATAGATCAAGAGAGCTGTTTGAAAAAGGTTTTTTTGGTCCTGGTGATCCTTGTAAGCATTCTATGGAAAGAATAGGCGATCTGATAGCGATACCAAAATCTGATCATTCATTTACTGTGAAATATACCGGCAACGAACGGCATCTCAAGGGAAAACATGGAGGAATTTCAGCTCAAGAGTTGGAAATTCCCCTCTTTATCCTGTAAGATCATGAATGATATGAGTAAAATAGAGGAAATTTACATGAAAGACGTAGTCAATTCTGTGAACGTGTTTTGGCTGATCGCATCGGTATTTATTCCGCTGGTTCTTTACTATGTGATGTACAAAATCTCTATTTCAACTGACAAGCACGTTGAACATAAAAAAAGCATATATCTTGCAATAGAAGACGGGAAGTTGCCTGAAGATTTGAAAGAAGATTTGAAACTCTTTCCAGTTGATACTATGAAGTATTATTGGCTTTTCTTTGCCTCTGGAATGCTTGATCTTATAATTGAAATGTTTTTTCCTATAAATTTGGTAACGCTTTACATTCCCACGCCTACTTTAATTGCATTGGGAGTTAATTTCCTCTTTCTTGTTGTTCTTAGTGATGTGATCTCAAAAAGGTTTTACGTTCATCAACAAATGGAGGAAGATATAAACCACTTTCTTGTTGAGAATCCCACAAGTGTAAGGATTTTCAAAAAGAGGAGTGGCTTAAGCTTTATGATTCTTTCATTTGTGACTTTTGGAATATACATATACCTTTATCTTTTCCTAATTACAAGGGAATACAGGTTGCACATCATGGCGGATTACTCAAATATGAGGAGGCTCGTCAAGTGATCGTTGGTGTCGGTATCGATATTGTTCAAATTTCACGCGTGGGAGAAAGACTTGCGCGTCGTGTTCTTTCGGCAGAAGAACAAGCAATATGGGCGAAAAATAAAAATCAGAGCTTTCTTGCAGGAAGATTTGCACTCAAAGAGGCTTTTCTAAAAGCCTTGGGAATGGGTATCAGAGGCATTAAGCTTGCCGATCTTTCTTTTGTTCCAAACGAATTGGGTGCGGTTCATCTGTTAAAGAACGAAACAGTTGCACATTTGGAAAACGTTCATAAGTTTGATCAGGTGCATTCTACTTTATCTCACGATGGTGGTATTGCTATAGCCGTTGTGATATTGGAAAAGGAAGGAGGTGCCAAAGATGGTTAAGACTGTTGCCGCTATTTTGTTTTTGCTTTTCTCTACAGTAATATTTGCCACAACCCAGCAGGAATTTTACGAGTACAGGGCATCACAAAATGCCACAGGTATGATAAATCTGATATCGAAATTGAAAAACACACCACTTCTTGAGAAAGATGCAACAACTCTTCGGATTCTGGCTGATGCGTGTGTGGAATATGGACTTTGGGGAGCACCTAAAGAGCTTAAGGCAAAGTACTTCGATGATGCTATTCATTACGCAGACATGGCGCTTAAGATCACACCGAATAATGCGTATTTAAATTTTGTAAAAGGCGCCGCAATAGGTAGACTTGCGCAATACAAGGGAATTATCCAAAGCCTTTTCATGCTTGGCGATTTCGATCACTATATAAATAAGGCAATAGAGCTCGATCCAAAGCTTTATCGAGCTTATGTTGCACTTGCAATGAGATACAGGGATACTCCTTGGCCCTTCGCAAATTTTGATCGCTCTGAAGAACTCTTCAAAAAAGCTCTTTCAATAGATCCGGGTTATATTTATGGTTACTATGAATTAGCCCAACTTTACATCAAATGGGGAAAAATAAGTGAAGCACGTCAAACTTTCGAAAAGATCGTTTCCATGCCTGTTGAAAATGAATTCTATGCTCAAGAGATTGATTGCAAAAGCAAAGCAAAGAAATGGCTCGAAACTCACAAGTGATCTACCAAAAAAGAATACTTTTTGTGGCTACACCGCGTTTTTCAAGCGGCGATGGTTTTTTTATGGTATAATTTTTAAACAGAAGTTGCATGATGAGAGGGCGGTGCATTTTCCTTGACGAGGACAGATAAAGTAGTAGAGAAACTCCGAGAAAAGGATCTTGATCTTTTCCTGAGTGTGACGTTGGAAGGCTCCAATAAAACTGTACGCTATCTTAGCAATTTCAGCGGTGATACAGGTGTGATAATAGTTGGAAAAAACGAGAGGTTTCTCGTTGTTGATTCGAGGTTTTATACGCAGGCTTCCCAGGAGTCCGATTTTGAGTTGGTGAAATTGGGAAACGTGGCTTTTTTCGATAAAGTTTTAGAAATGATAAAAGGTAAAAAAGTTGGAATTGAGGGATCAAAGTTTTCATATTCATGGTATAAGAAGCTTTCTTCAAGCGTAATTTTTGAGGATTTTGAAAATGAAATATCTCAAATAAGAGCAGTAAAGGAACCAGATGAAGTTGAAAAGATAAAGAAAGCTATAGAAGTTGCCCAAAATGCGCTTAAGAGGACTCTTGAAAAGTTCCACGTTGGGATGAAGGAAAGAGAATTCTCTGCTCTTCTCGAATACGAGATGGTTATTGGAGGTGCTCAAAAGCCGTCGTTTGAAACTATTGTAGCTTCTGGTTATCGTGGTGCTTTGCCACATGGATTGGCATCAGATAAGCCTATTGAACATGGTGAAATGGTAGTGGTTGATTTTGGAGCTCTTGTAGATGGATATTGTAGTGATCTAACAAGGACCTTTGCAGTTGGGAGCGTTCCTCAGGAGTATCGTGACGCGTATGAGACTGTTCTGAAAGCGCAAATGACAGCCATGCGTCAAGCACATGCTGGCATGGAAGGTCGTGAAATAGATGCAATAGCCAGAAATGTCCTCCAATCTAAAGGGTTGGGGAAATATTTTTCACATGGTCTTGGACATGCAGTTGGGATGGATGTGCATGAGCTTCCAGTGTTGAATCCAAAGTATGATAAAAAAATACCAGCGGGAGTGGTTGTTACTTTTGAGCCCGGGGTTTATGTACCTGAAAAGTTCGGCATAAGGATAGAAGACGATGTGTTTTTGACCGAAAATGGGTATGAGTGTCTTTCTTCGTTCAATAAGGAGTTTACGTATATTTAAAGGGGTAGAAAGCTTGACAGGGCAAAGTTACCGATAGCAGCTAAATTTAATCTTTGTATTTCTACCTTTTGAGGAGGTTGTATTTGTGATCGAAGTAGCCAATATTCGTAAAGGTATGCACATTATGGTTGATGGTAAGATTTACAAAGTTGTCGGATTTGAAATGCATAAAATGGGTCGTGGACACAGTGCGGTGGTTCGAACCAGGTTAAAAGATGTATTAACAGGATTCGTTCAAGACAAAACTTTTAAAAGTGGGGAAAAAGTAGAAGAAGTTACTTTGTCTTTGAAAGCTGCTCAATATCTTTACAGGGATGAGCAATTTGCGCATTTTATGACAACTGAAGACTACGAACAATACGAACTCCAAGTAGAAGAAATTAAGGATGAATTGAAGTTTATGACAGAAAACATGGATCTTAACCTCGTTTTTCATGAAGACAAGGTAATTGATATTCTCTTACCTTCGAGCGTCGTTCTTGAAGTTACTGATACGGATCCGAGCTTCAAGGGCGATACAGTTTCAGGAGGTGGCAAACCGGCAACACTTGAGACGGGTCTTAAAACCACCGTTCCGTTTTTTGTAAAAAGAGGAGAAAAGGTCAAAGTCGACACGAGAACAGGTGAATACTTAGAACGAGCATAAATCACAATTTATGCACTTCTATAAATTCAATTCAGAAAGGTGGAGAAAACCATGGAAGAGCAAGAAGAATTCAATAACACAGAAAACCAAAATTATGGTGGCAAGATCGACATCTCCGATCAAGTTATAACAGACGTGGTGATTTTAACACTTGCAAAGCTTGAAGGAAAAGAGATAAATCAAAGATCTCGCGATTATAAGTATTATCGAAAGCAGGTAACAATTGAAAGGCCAGATGAGAACAGTGTGTCTATTTCAGTGAAAACAAAGATCAAATATGGTGAAAAGATTCCTGAAGTGACTAAAAATATTCAAAGAGATATTTCGCAGGAAGTAGAGAATATAACAGGACTCAAAGTCATAGCTGTCAACGTTTACGTTGAAGACGTTATAAGTGCTAAATTGAAAGAAGAAGAATATGAAGAAGAAACGGGGGATCAAGAGTAGGTGTCTAATAGAAGATCTCGACGACGAGTTATAAGAGATCTGGCATTCAAAGCACTTTATCAATTAGAGTTTCAGGACTTAACGCCTTCCGATTCGGCCCACAGGGTCTGCCAAGTGGAAGGCGTTTCTGGGGATCTTGAGAGAGAAGTAAGAATTTTTGTTGAAGGCACCGTTTCTAAACTGCCGGAGATAGATAAAGCCATCTCTGAACGACTGATAGGATGGTCTATGAAAAGGCTTTCAATTGTTTCAAGAAGCGTTCTTAGGCTTGAAACCTATGAACTTCTTTATGATCTAAACGTTCCGATAGAAGTTAGTATAAACGAGGCAGTGGAACTTTCAAGGAACTATGGTACGGAAGGTGATAGGAAATTCGTGAATGGGGTTCTCGACAAGATTGCTAAAAATCTTGCACCACCTCAAAAATTCAAATTATAGAGGAGGTAGCAATATGAAAAGTGATATCGAGATTGCGCAAAGTGTTGAACTGAAGCCCATCTCAGAGGTGGCAAAATCCATAGGAATTCAAGAAGAACAGTTAAATCTGTATGGGAAATACATTGCAAAAGTGCCTCATCAACTTCTGAAAACCCTTCAAAATAAGCCAAACGGAAAATTGATAATTGTCACGGCTATTACACCAACTCCTGCAGGCGAAGGCAAAACCACAACGAGTGTTGGTCTTGCTCAAGCAATGAACAAAATAGGCAAAAAGGCGATGGTAACTTTGCGTGAACCATCTCTTGGTCCTGTTTTTGGTATAAAGGGTGGAGCAGCTGGTGGAGGGTATGCACAAGTTCTTCCGATGGAGGATATCAACCTGCACTTTACGGGCGATATGCATGCTGTAAGTGCTGCTCATAATTTGCTTTCTGCTATGATAGATGCACACATTCATCATGGAAATGATCTTGGAATAGATGTTAGAAGAATAACATGGCCAAGAGCTATTGATATGAATGATCGTGCCCTTAGGCAGATAGTTATTTCTTTGGGCGGGCGATCCAATGGGTTTCCTCGAGAAACGAATTTCGTTATTACAGCTGCTTCAGAGATAATGGCGATATTATGCCTTGCTAAGGATTTGTCAGATCTGAAAGAGAGGCTTTCAAAAATCATCATAGGGCAAACAATAAAAGGTGGCAAATACGTAACAGCTGGTGATCTGAACGCTCAAGGTGCTATGACGGCGCTTTTAAGAGATGCGATGAATCCAAACCTTGTTCAAACGTTAGAGCATACACCCGCTTTTGTTCACGGTGGACCGTTTGCAAATATCGCTCATGGTACGAATACTGTTGTAGCAACAAAACTTGCATTGAAACTCGCTGACTATGTGATAACTGAAACAGGATTTGCGGCTGATCTTGGCGCAGAGAAGTTTTTTGATGTAGTATCAAAATATGCGGATCTTAAGCCAGATACAGTTGTGATTGTTGCAACTATTAGGGCCCTGAAAATGCATGGTGGAATGAACAAGAAAGAGCTCGACGCGGAAAACATCAATGCACTCAAAGAGGGCATGAAAAATCTCAAAGTGCATGTTGAAAACGTTAGAAAATTTGGACTTCCAGTCGTTGTGGCCTTGAACAGATTTTCGACCGATACGAATGCCGAGCTGGAACTCGTTCAAGAAGAAGTAAGGAACATGAATGTGCGTATTGCGTTGAATGATGCTTGGAGTAGTGGGGGTGCCGGTGCTGAAGAACTGGCGCACGAAGTCATAGAATCGATAGAAAAAGATGGGAATGATTTTCATGGAATATACGATTGGAATATGCCTGTCAAAGAAAAAATTGAGGTTCTTGCACACGAAATATACAGAGCAGGCAATGTGGTTTATACTTCCAAGGCGCTATCAAATATCAATAAGATAGAAAAAGAGGGATATGGAAAGTTACCCATAATCATGGCAAAGACTCAAGCGTCTATCAGTGATGATCCAAAAGTCGTGGGTGCACCATCTGGGTACACTTTTACAGTTCGTGAAGTTCTCCTCTCGAGTGGGGCTGGTTTCATTGTCCCAGTGGCAGGTCAGATCATGACGATGCCCGGATTACCAAAGATTCCAGCAGCTCAGTCAATAGATGTGGATGATGATGGAAAAATTTCTGGATTGTTCTGAAAAATGGTGATTATAGATGGTACTTGATGGAGTAGCCCTTGCCAACAAAATAAAAAGGGAAGTTCAAAAAGAGGTAAAGCATCTCAAGATTAAGGGAATTATTCCCACCTTGAGGTGCCTTGTTTCCTCTAACGACAGATCGACAAGGGTTTATCTAAATTCGATAAAGCATAACTGTGACAAGCTTGGGATAGATTATGCTGAAATTGGGACTGATTCGGAAAATATAATAAAAGATGTTGAGATGCTGAACAATGATGACAAAGTGCATGGTGTTATGCTCATGCATCCTGTTCCTGAGGGAGTAAATGAAATATCGGTGCTTAGTATGCTTGACCCCAAAAAAGATGTAGAAGGACGAACACCAGAAAATCTCGGAAAAATTCTGCTTAACGTTCCATCTCTTGTGCCTTGTACAGCACAAGCAGCTGTTGAACTTTTAGAATATTATGACGTTCCCTTAAAAGGAGCGAATGTTACGATCGTTGGGAGAAGCACTACAGTTGGGAAACCTCTTTCGTTGCTGCTAATGTCACGAGATGCAACTGTTACCGTGTGTCATTCTAAAACTCGGAATCTTGTTGAGGCAACAAAGCATGCAGATGTGCTTGTGGTTGCGATTGGGAAGCCTCAAATGTTTGATGCAAGTTGGGTTAAAGAAGGTGCTATCGTGATAGATATAGGGATAAACGTGGTCAACGGTAGAGTTGTGGGTGACGTTGATTTTGACTCGGTTTCAAAAAAAGCCTCTGTTTCAAGAGTTCCAGGAGGAGTAGGAAGCGTGACAAACGCTGTGCTCATGAGGAATGTTGTGAAATCCGTACAGCTTATATAAAAAGGGAAATAAAATGACTGAATTTAAGGAAATGGGTGTTGTGGAAGTTACTACCCATATAGTTGATGCCTTAAAAAAGGATAGTTCATTAAGCAACGTGATTGTTCATGGAGAAGTTTCCAACTTTAAATATTCTGGCCCTCACGCATATTTTTCTTTAACTGAAAAAGACTGTCTTCTAAATTGCGTTATGTTCAATGCACTTTATAAGCTAAATCATCGAAAAATAGAGGATGGTACTCTGATAAAAGTCTATGGTTCTATTCGTGTTTACACAAAAAGAGGTACATACCAATTTTACACCGAATCGATAAAGGAAGGAACAGACTACGGTGCGCTTTATCGTAAACTTGAAGAGTTAAAGAAAAGACTGAAGGCTGAAGGAATATTTGATAAACCTAAAAAGTCAATTCCACGGTTTCCTAAGCGCATAGCTGTTGTTTCATCTCGAACATCAGCTGCTTTTCGTGATGTGATCAACACCGTAAAGAAACGTTATCCTTTGGCTGAAATACTTCTCTTTCATACAGGAGTACAAGGAAAAGAGGCTATTGAAGAAACAGTGCGAGCTCTGAAACTCGCTGATATGTCAGATGCGGATGTGGTTTTGTTAGTTAGAGGTGGCGGAAGTATGGAAGATTTGTGGAATTTCAACGAGGAAGCAATAGTCAGAAAAGTATATGAGATGAGAAAACCTGTAATTACTGGTGTAGGACATGAAACGGATACAACATTGGTCGACTACGTGGCAGATCTTAGAGCTCCAACACCAACCGGTGCAGCAGAAAGAGCTACTCCTGAACTGGCAGAACTTTCCAAAATAGCGAAGAGGAATTTTGGAAGGCTTCTGGGTGAGATAAGCGTTGCACTTTCTGGTGCAAATAATCGTATTTTCAATCTTCATGCAAGGCTTGAGACTTTCTCGCCAAAAAGAATGTTGGCACTAAAAATGCAGAAAACAAGAACTATCATGAACGATATTTACAGATTGGTTGCTGCCACAATTGAGCGGCGAATTCACGATGTGGAACGTGCTTCGGATGCTCTGAGATACGCAAAACCTGTTCGAATGTCCGACATTCTTCCTGACAGATTAGAAAGCATCTGGAAAATGATAAAACGCTCGATTGTTACAAAGGTAGATAAAAAATTATCGGAAGTAATGAGAATGGAGAGCGAACTCAAATTGCACGATCCAAATGAACCGTTGAAAAGAGGATATTCTATGGTTTTCAAGGGGAACACCGTTGTTAAAACAATATCTCAAGTGGAAATAAATGACCTTTTGATGGTTGTTTTTAAAGATGGTAGTGTTCTCTCCGAGGTAAAGGAGGTACAAAGTGGAAGAAAATAAGATCGATGCTCTCTCTTTTGAGGAAGCTTACAAAGCTTTGGAAGAAACTTTGAGTGCCATGGAAAAAGAGGATCTCCCTCTTGATGAATCCTTGAAGCTTTTCAAGCGAGGTGTTTTGCTCTATAAAAGATGCAAGAAGCTGATCGATTCTGCATCCCTTACTGTAAAAGAAGTGCTGGGAGATCTCGAAAAGGAGATGGAATTTGATGAGAGTTCATCTAACATGGGGCATGGAGCCACTTTTTGAGAGACTCAGGAATATGAAATTTTCCGAAATGGAAAATATGGCAAGTGAAATTCGAAAATATATCGTGAAAGTTGTGAGTTCTGGAAATGGGCACCTTGCTCCCAACCTTGGAACTGTAGAACTCACACTTGCGTTGTACAAAGTTTTTCCACCCGACAAAAACATTGTTATTTGGGATACAGGTCATCAGTCTTACACACACAAAATATTGACTGGTCGTGCTAAATTGATGAACAAAATAAGGAAATTTGGGGGTATAAGTGGATATCCAAGTATTCATGAATCTGAATATGACAAGTTTGGAGTTGGTCATGCAGCTACATCAATAGCAGCAGCCTTGGGGATAGAAAAAGCACGATCCATGGAAGATATGAATGGTGAGGTAATAGCCGTTATAGGTGATGGTGCGATGACGTCCGGGCTTGCTTTTGAAGCTATGAATCAAGTGAAACCTATTTCGTCAAAGGTCAAAATCATTCTTAATGATAATGGAATGAGCATATCTCCAAGCGTGGGTCAATTGTCCAATGCCATACTTAACAGACTTAGAATTGCCAAAACCTACAGAATTTTGGATTCCAAAATTCGCGATTTCCTGCGTAAAAATGATTTAGAATGGGTTTCAGAAAAGGTAAAATCATCTCTTAAAAAACTATTTTTATTTGACAATTTTTTTGAAGACTTTGGTCTCAAATACATAGGGCCTATAGATGGTCATGATATAAAAATGCTTGTAAAAACTTTTGAAAGTTTGAAAAAAATAGAAGGGCCTGTGGTTGTACATGTTCTGACTCAAAAAGGAAAAGGTCTTCCTTACGCTGAGAAGAATCCAACTAAGTTTCACAGTGTTTCGATGATAGATCCTCGAAGTGGGATCTCGATCGAGATCAAAAAGGGAGTTTACTCTTACAGCGAAATTTTTGGTAAAGTACTTTCCATAATAGCTGATGAAGATAGTAGAATAGTGGGAATCACAGCAGCCATGGAGGATGGAACAGGTCTTAAATATTTTCATGCCAAGCATCCTGACAAATTCTTTGATCTTGGAATTACTGAAGAACTCTGTACCACGTTTGCTGCAGGTGTGGCGACACAAGGACTTAAACCAGTCGTTGCTATTTACTCTACTTTTCTTCAAAGAGCTTTCGATCAGGTAATACATGATGTGGCGCTTCAGGAACTGGACGTGATTTTCGCAATCGATCGCGCAGGTTTAGTGGGTGAAGATGGACCAACTCATCATGGGGTTTTTGATATTGCATACTTGAACCTCATTCCGAACATGAAAATACTTGCTCCGTCGTCACTTTCAGAGTTATCTGCCATGATGAAATCAGTGATCGGAAGGGTCAAAGGACCTTTGGCGATAAGATACCCAAAAGCAAGTGAATTCACAGATATAATGGATGTGCTTTCAGCTTCTCCTCTTGATAATCCATTCAGCTGGGAGAGAATTCTTAATGGAAAAGATGGTACAATACTTGCAGTAGGATCAATGGTCAAAGTTGCGGTTGAAGCTTCCAAAAAGCTTAAGTCGATGGGTGTTCAAGTAGGAGTTTACAATTGCAGAAGCGTAAAACCTTTGGACATAAAAGCTTTAAATACCATTGCGCTGTCTCCCAAAATATGGACTCTTGAAGAAGGAACGGTAATGGGAGGATTTGGCTCTTCTGTGTTGCTTAAAGTACCGACTTTGAGATCTAAAACAGAGGTCATTGGTATTGAGGATAGTTTTGTTGAACAAGGAACAAGAAAAGAGCTCCTTGAATTTGTAGGGCTTTCTGCTCAAAAAGTGATCGACAGGATAATTACAAATCTAAAGGTGGAAGTACAGGAGGGATGAACTTGAAATTTTCTACTGAATACGGAGAAATAGAAGTTTCAGCCCAAGCGTTGAAAGGGTTGATAAGAGAAGCAATGGTGAACAGCTATGGAGTTGTGGATCTTTCCAATCCTTCAGTGTTGTCAAGCGTTGTTTCTATTTTCAGTGATGTAGACAAGGGAATTAAAATGGTTGATGATGGTATGGACATAAAAGTGGACATATATGTAGTGGTAGAATATGGCACGAACATTCCTCAAGTGGCAAAGAACCTTCAAGACAGCGTAATATACAATCTTACCACTTATGCAGGAAGAAAACCATCAGAAGTTAATGTTCACGTTGTAGATGTGAGTTTCTGAAGCGATGCAGCTATCCAAAAAGGAGGTGTTTTCCGTCGCGTCTTCGAACGCACACCAAGTTATGAAAGAAATAAATGGTGAGAATTTCACCGTGTGCCTTAAAAAGGGAACAGAGGTGTTGCTTTCCCACGTGGATGAGATAAACACTCTAAACGTTTTCCCTGTTCCGGATGGTGATACAGGATCAAATATGGCGTCTGCACTTTTAGAAGCATGTAGGCGTTTGGATTTGCTTGATAAACATGATCTTCCCAGTGTGCTTCAAGCTATAGAAACTGGTACCCTTCTTGGAGCAAGAGGAAATTCTGGTGTAATACTTTCGCAAATTTTTCGTGGATTTGGTCAGTATTGTAAAGATAAAAAAACGTTAACCACAAGCGAATTTGCGGAGGCTCTAAAATCGGCAAATGAAGTGGCATACAGTGCTGTTATGAAACCTGTAGAAGGGACTATGCTAACAGTCATGAGAGTTCTTTCTGAAGAGGCAAAGGAGTACATGATCGAGGATCATAGAGAATTTATGCATAAACTTTATCAGAGAGCTATGGAAATCGTCGAAGATACTCCAAAATATCTCAAAAAACTGAGAGATGCGGGAGTTGTTGACTCAGGTGCCAAAGGATTAGCTTATATAATTGAAGGATTTTATAGGGCACTTAATGGTGATACAAAAGTAAACCTTGAAATTGAAAACGCTGGACCTAGAGAGATCGTAAAGATTTCTCAAGAAGAGTTGAAATATCTTTATTGTACAGAAGCTATTGTGAAAGTAACAAAGGAGATCGATGTTGAAGCACTAAGAAGTTTTTATAACTCAATAGGAGACTCCTTAGTACTTGTAAATTCTGATGACTTTTTAAAATTTCACTTGCATACGAACACCCCCGGTCAAGCAATTGATAAAGCTTTGGAATACGGTGAGTTAGTCAGATCTAAGATAGATAACATGAAAAATCAACATCATAAAATAATAAATGAAATACCGCAAAATCATGATGAGCGAAAGAAATATGGCATGATTGTGGTAGCGAATGGAGAAGGCTGGAAATCGATATTCAAAAGCATCGGAGTTGATATAGTCGTAAATGGAGGACAGTCATCAAATCCAAGTACAGCTCAACTTAAAGAAGCGGTTGACAGTATTAATGCACAGACTATTTTTATATTCCCAAACAATCCCAATATACTTATGGCATCTAACTCTGTTAAAGAAATGGTTAAGGGTAAGAAAGTGGTGACTGTTAAAACTTCAACTGTTCAGGAAGGGTTAGCTGCGCTCTTTTCTTTTAATGTTCAGGCGTCGCTTATGGAAAATTTGAACAGATTTAGAGAAGCAATAGAATCTGTGAAGTCAATAGAGATCACGAAAGCTATTCGGGATAGCAAAGTAAAGAAACTGGAAGTGAAAGAGGGCCAGTATATAGGGTTTCTTGATGGAAATCTGGTATGTTCCAATAACACCCTTGATGAAAGTGTCTTCTGTACACTGGACAAGGCAAATGCCGCTGAGGCCGATATAATAACAATGTTCTATGGTAAAGAAGTTGCAGAGAGAGATACTCAAGTCATTTTAAAGGAAATACAGATACGCTATCCAAATGTTGACGTTGAAATGTATTACGGTGGACAGTCTCATTACCATTATTTGATATCAGTCGAATGAAAGTATTTTAAGGAGGTTCCGTAATGGAAGACAGAATAGAGCTTACCCGAGAAGGTTATGAATCTCTTAAAAGAGAATTGAAAGAACTTAAAGAGAGATTGATGAATGATGTTGCCCAAAAGATAAAGGAAGCGAGAGAATTTGGAGATCTCAGTGAAAATAGTGAATATGATGAAGCAAAAAATGAACAAGGAAAGATAAACAGCAGGATTAGCGAGATTGAAGGAATTTTATCGCGAGCGACAATCATTGAAGATGAACACAACAACGTACACGAAGTTAATCTCGGAAACGTTGTGAAATTGAGGGATTTAACTTCGAACCATGAAATAAAGTTTATGATCGTTACTGCTCAAGAAGCAGATATTTTTAAGAATAAAATATCAGTTGATTCGCCATTGGGAGAGGCCATATATAAGCGTAGAGTTGGTGAAACGGTACGAGTTAAGGCTCCAAACGGTACTAAAAAGTACTTAATAACCGATGTGATAGCGCACAACAATTGAAACTGAGAGGTATGAAGCTTTGGAAAGGAGAAATCTTTGCATGGACGAATTGAGGCTCCAGAAAATCAAAGAAATTGAACAACTTAGGGAGAAGGGAATTAATCCATATCCATATCGTTTTGAGATCACTCACAAACTTGCCGAAATACGTGGAGAATTTGATGCCAAGCTTGCCAGTGGTGAAAAAGACGAGAATGCACATTTGTCAACAGCTGGACGTGTGATGGCGATCAGGTATCATGGAAAGTCCATATTCTTTGTTATCCAAGATTCCACCGATCGCTTGCAATGTTATATGAATATATCGGTAGGAGATGGTGCGTTCAAAATTTTCAAAGAGCACGTTAAAGTAGGAGATTTTGTTGGAGTGAAAGGATTCCCTTTCAGATCACACACGGGAGAACTTTCTATATTCGCCGCTTCATACGAGATCCTTTCAAAAGCGATACGAACTCTTCCTGAAAAATGGCATGGTTTAACCGATAAGGAAAAGATATACCGTCAAAGATATATTGACACCATAGTTAACAAGAATTCTTTTAAGAGGTTTAAAACGCGTTATCGTATTATTCAAATGATAAGAGATTTTATGAATGCTGAAGAATTTATTGAAGTTGAAACTCCAATACTTCAATTTGTCACAGGTGGTGCGACTGCTAAACCCTTTGTCACTCATTTGAACGTTTTCAATCTCGATATGTACTTGAAAATCGCTCATGAACTTTATCTTAAAAGGTATGTGGTTGGTGGGTTCGATGGTGTTTATGAAATTGGGAAATGTTTCCGAAACGAAGGGGTAAGCTATAAACATAATCCGGAATTCACGATGCTTGAATGCTATAAAGCTTATGCTGACTACAATGACATGATGGTTCTCACAGAAAAACTCATTACCCATATTATAGAAGAAGTTAAAGGAACAACCAAGATCACATATCAAGGTAGAGAAATTGATTTCAGCAGACCTTGGAAGCGTGTGAAAATGCGCGATTACATAAAAGAGCACCTGAATGTAGACATACTTGATGATCCGGACGAAAAGTTGTTAAAAGTTTTAAAAGATCATGGTACTTTACCTGAGATCATGGAGCGTGGTCATTACATTGAAAAACTTTGGGATCTTGTTGAAGATACTATAGTTAATCCCACTTTTTTGATGGATCATCCCGTTGACATTTCTCCGCTTGCAAAGCGACACAGAGAAGATCCAAGACTCACTGAACGTTTTGAAGTAATAGTTCTTGGAAATGAGCTGGCAAATGCGTTCAGTGAATTGAACGATCCAATAGATCAGCGCAAGCGCTTTGAAGCACAAGCGGCACTGCGTCAGGCAGGAGATGAAGAAGCACAAATGATGGATTTTGATTTTTTGCGTGCTCTTGAATATGGAATGCCCCCAACTGGAGGCCTTGGAATAGGAATAGATAGACTTGTTATGCTTGCTACTGATGCGCCAACAATAAAAGAAGTTATAGCCTATCCCTTGGTTCGTCCAGAAAAGTTTACTTCTGAAGGTCTTGAGCTGGAAGAAGATGAAGAAGAAAAATGAGGAAGTATTTCGGGACAGATGGTATAAGAGGAATTGCTAATGACGAGCTGACAGCTGAGTTGGCATTTAAAATTGGAAAATCAACTGCTTACGTTTTGAAGTCACAGAATCATTCATTAGGTAGTGTGCTTATTGCCCGCGACACAAGAATCTCTGGTGAGATGTTTGAATCAGCGTTGGTTTCTTCAATACTTTCAATGGGGATCAATGTTATCACGTGTGGTGTCATGCCAACCCCGGTTTTGGCATGGCTTACTCGTCAAGAGCACACCGTTGGCTTTATGGTAAGTGCTAGTCATAACCCATGGATGCATAACGGAATAAAGATATTTTTTGATGGATACAAGCTTGCAGATAAACTTGAAGAAGAGATAGAAAATCATCTTGAAGATAAACTGAAAAGTTGGGAAATTGGCAAGCGAGTTGAGGCTGATCTCTTATCTGAATATGTTGAATGGATGGTTTCAAAGTATGCCGATCTGAAGGGTTTTAAGATTGCTTTTGATCTTGCCAATGGGGCAGCGATTACGACTGTGCCGGTCATTTCTAAGGAAATCGGAATTGATGCACTCTTTTTCAATTCCGATCCCAACGGAACGAATATAAACGAGAGATGTGGAGCCTTGCATCCGCAATTTCTGTCAGGTCGCATAAAATCGACCGGAGCGGAATTCGGTGTAATTCATGATGGAGATGCTGATAGATGCATTATGATTGGAAAAAGTGGACGAATTATAGATGGTGATGACATGATCGTTATGAATGCCAGAGTCATGAAGAGAGATAAGCGTCTTGGAGCTAATACTGTGGTGGGTACTGTAATGACAAACCTTGCGATCGAAGAAGAATTGAAGTCTGACGGGATTAAGTTCATAAGGACAAAAGTGGGGGACAGATATGTCCTTGAAAAAATGCGAGAAATTGGTTCAACCCTTGGTGGAGAACAGTCTGGACATATAATTTTTCTTGATCTCGCAACAACGGGAGATGGGTTTCTGACCGCCCTTGAAACGATTAAGGCGAGTTTAAAGCTCGGAATTGATATTGAGGAATTCTCTTCAAGAATCAATCGTTATCCTCAAAAGTTGGTAAACATCGCGGTTAAAGACAAAAGATCGGTAATGGAAGATAGCAGAATTTCAAAGTTTGCAAAGGATGTCAATTCTAAAAAAAGCTTGAGATTGGTCATAAGACCATCTGGAACGGAACCTCTAATACGTATCATGGTAGAAGGAAAAGATGCGGAAATGGTCGAGAAAATAACTTCTCAAGCACGTGAGATAGTAGAAGAGGTGGGTGCTTCTGGAGAAATTTCTCAGGATTAAAGGTGCCAAAGTTCACAATCTTAAGGACATTCATGTTGACATTCCAAGGAACACTTTAACAGTTATCACCGGTTTATCGGGATCTGGAAAATCTTCTTTAGCTTTTGACACAATATATGCTGAAGGGCAGAGAAGGTATTTGGAATCTCTTTCATCTTATGCACGCCAATTTTTGGGAGAATTTAAACGTCCAGATGTTGAAGAAATAGATGGACTTTCGCCTGTAATTGCTATAGATCAAAAAAGTGTTTCTCACAATCCACGATCAACTGTAGGAACTGTAACGGAAATACACGATTATTTGAGATTACTTTATGCTCGTGTAGGTTCACCACATTGTGTAAAATGTGGAAGACCACTTGAAAAACAAAGTGTAGACGAAATAATTGAGAGAGTGGAAAACACCTATCCTGAAGAAGCTCGCATTGCTGTTTTGGCACCACTTGCGATCGAAAAAAAAGGAGAATACAGATCGCTGTTTGATTACCTGAAACGTCGAGGATTTCTCAGGGTAAACGTAGATGGCAAAGAATATATCCTGGAGGAAGAAATAAAACTCGAAAAGCAAGTGAGACACACGATCAAGTTAGTCGTGGATCGTCTTAAAGTTAGAAAAGAAAATCACCAAAGACTCGTTGAATCACTGGAAATAGCCTTGTCAGAAGCCAATGGTCAAGTTGAGATCATGGACTATTCAACTGGTGAACTGAAATATTTTAGTGAAAAACTTGCTTGTCCGGTCTGCGGTATTAGCTTTCCAGAACTCTCCCCAAAACTTTTTTCATTCAATTCGCCGTATGGTGCTTGTCAAGTTTGCTCTGGATTAGGCTATACCACAGAAGTTGGAGAAGATTTTATAATAGATTCTTCTAAGTCTGTAAGAAATGGCGGGATTATTCCTTACAAAACCGGCAAATCTTTTGTGGTGTCAATTGTATCAAGAATGATTGAAAGGATGGGAAGTGATCCATATCTTCCATTTAAAGCTCTTCCCAAACATGTTCAAAATGCAGTTCTTCACGGAGGACCTGGCTTTAAAGGACTTCTTGCTCACATAAAAGACAGATATGAGAACACAGACTCGGATGAAGTTCGTGAATGGATAGAGCGCAATTTTTTGGTTCATAAAAAGTGCACGGCTTGCAACGGGAAAAGACTTAGGCCAGAAGCGTTGGCTGTTACTTTTGGTGGCAAGAACATTGCTGAAGTTTCTGATATGACAGTTCGCGAATCTTATCACTTTTTTGAGGGTATAAATTTAAAACCTGGGCAAGAAAAGATTGCTCACGAAATACTTTCAGAATTAAGAAGAAGGCTCAAATTTCTTGTTGAAGTGGGGTTAGGCTATCTCACGCTCTCGAGAAGTGTTTCGACGCTTTCTGGTGGAGAATCGCAGCGTATAAGATTAGCAACACAACTGGGTTCAAAACTCGTGGGAGTAACGTACATCCTTGATGAGCCTACTATAGGATTACATCATCAGGATACAGCGAAACTTATCAGGATGTTGGAAGGTTTAAGGGATCTTGGAAACACCGTTTTAGTCGTTGAGCATGACGAACAAGTAATAAGATCGGCAGATCACGTGGTGGAAATAGGACCGGGTGCTGGTGAGCATGGTGGCAAAATCTTATATTCAGGTAAGGTAGCTGGTTTGGAGAACTCAGATACCCTTACTGGTAAGTATCTTAGCAAAAGATTGAAAGTGCCGTTGCCATCAACGAGACGCCGAGGGAAAGCTTATTTGACGATTTATGGTGCATCGCATAACAACTTAAAGCACATCGATGTTTCTATTCCGCTTGGTACCTTTGTTTGTGTAACAGGTGTATCGGGTTCAGGAAAGTCCTCATTTGTTATGGAAACGTTGTATCCTTTGCTAATGAACGCAATCTATCACAGTCATATTCCAATTGGCAAATATGAATCTGTGAAGGGTCTTGAAAATATTGATAAAGTGATCTCTGTTGATCAAAGCCCTATAGGGAGGACACCGAGATCCAATCCGGCAACTTATACAAAGGCTTTTGATGCCATACGCTCTCTTTTTGCCATGACTGAAGAAGCGAGAATACGTGGCTATATGCCTGGAAGGTTCAGCTTTAATGTTAAAGGCGGTCGCTGCGAAAGGTGTTCGGGTCAGGGCATGATACGTGTTGAGATGAATTTCATGCCCGATGTGTATGTCGAGTGTGATGTTTGTAATGGGAAGAGATACAATAAGGAAACTCTCGAAGTTAAATATAAAGGAAAAAACATAAGCGACATTCTGGAAATGTCAGTGAATGAGGCACTTGAATTTTTTGAAGATATACCTAAGATTGTAACACCTTTAAGAGCACTTCACGATGTTGGACTTGGATACATACGGCTTGGCCAGCCTGCAACTACTCTTTCAGGTGGCGAGGCTCAGCGCGTTAAACTTTCATCGGAGTTAAGAAAATCTTCAACTGGCAGAACACTTTACATTCTTGATGAGCCAACAACGGGTTTGCACTTTCACGATGTCAAAAAGTTGATAAATGTTCTTCAAAGGTTGGTTGATAAAGGGAATACCGTGATCGTAATAGAACACAATTTGGATGTTATAAAAAACGCTGATCATGTGATAGATCTTGGACCAGAAGGTGGTGAAGAAGGAGGATATGTAGTGTGCTCAGGTACACCAGAAAAGATTGCTAATTGCCCTTCTTCCCATACTGGTGAAGCTTTGAGAGAAATACTTGTAGATTCGGAAATAGCGTGAGCTATATCTTTCTTATGTCCTGAATTTCTCTATCTAAACTTTTCCAACACTTGGATCAGTTTGTTTCTTTCCTTTTCATCATCCAAGGCAAAGTGAGCAAGAGCCGTGGGGATCTTTTTGAGATGAAAAGATTTGGTGTATTTCTCCATCTCATCCGGCATCCTCACGCGCATGCCCCAGTGTATGTCATATCGTGTGTAATCTCTTGCGAATCTGTCGATGATTTCTTTTTCCTCATCGTCGAGTGTGAGATATCTTTGGATGAATCTTTCTCTTACTCGCTTTGGAATCCTTTCAAGATATTTCATAACCAAATCTTTTCTCGCTTGGATGAATGGATCCAAACTCTTTTGATCGTTTATTATCGATTCTATTCCATCTTGAAGCCCTATCTTTTTCTTTGCAATCTCACATGCGAAGCCTTTTGGAAGTTGGAAAGCTCTATTTCTTTGAAGAATTCAGGATTCTTTGAGATTATCTTTCTTATCGTTTCTCCCCGTACGCTTTTTACTTTTGAATGAAGTAGATTGAAGATTTCTTGGTATGAAATATCTACTTTTCCTAAAGATTTTTGTTTGTTCATTCTCCTCAACAATCTTCTCGTCTTTCCATCTGATTTGTAAAATGTTGTGGAAAGCATGC
>JALSLY010000007.1 GCA_026988035.1 Thermotogae bacterium | reverse complement strand
ACACATCCATGTGTCTTCTTCGCAGCTACCGCTTTGGTCGTAAAAGCGAGAAAACATTGCACACAGTGCAATCTCGCTCCTCACTCTTGTGAATTTCTGGATGGCGAGCTCATATGCCTTGATGAAAACTTCATGGGAGATTTGAAACCTTGAAGTTAGTTTGTTCAAATTATTTTACGCAAGCTGTTGTCAATTTTTCAACATTCATGCTGTTTTCAATGAACTTTGTTACATCCCAACCTTTTTTCGTTACTCTCACGCACAACGTGAGTTAATAATTGTCTTCGCAAGAAATTTTAGCACATGTATACACACATGTCAAAATCATGGATTGACAGTTCCGTATCTTTACCATATAATGAGAAGTAAGAAAGAATGTAAATGTGGAGGAAAGCAATGAAAGAATGTTATTTCACTTTAGAAACTGTTCATGAAAAATCGCAGGAAATGCTTCAAAGATCGATGAAATACAGAAAAAGGCATGAAATCGATTTTGAGGCCGAGCATTCTGCGCTTCTGATTTTGGACATGCAAAGATATTTTTTAGATAGAAGTTCACATGCCTATATCCCGAGTGCTCAGGCAGTTATACCAAGACTTAAAAATCTCATAAATGTTTTTCTCAAAAAGAAATTACCTGTAATTCTTACACGCCACCTCAACACATACGAAGATGCAAACCTTATGGCTAAATGGTGGAAGGAGCTAATAACGGAGAAGAATCCTTTGAGTGAGATTATTTTAGAATTGCGCCATCCTAATGCTTTGGTTATCAACAAAACCCAATATGATGCATTTTACAAAACACCTCTTGAGAATCTTTTAAAAGAAAGAGAAATAACTCAAATTGTAGTAACGGGGGTAATGACTCATCTTTGTTGTGAAACAACGGCAAGATCGGCTTTTGTGAAAGGTTTTACGGTTTTCTTTCCAGTAGATGGAACCGCGACCTATAATGAAAAATTCCATCAGGCAACGATTCTTAGCTTATCTCATGGTTTTGCTATTCCAGTACTTTGTGAGGAAATACAGGAAGCATTGGAGAAGTCTGAATGAGTATTAATGACGTGGTTATAATAGGAGCAGGCCCTGCAGGATTAGGAACGGCGATTCAGTTAAAGCGTTACAAAATTGAAGCTATTCTCTTAGAAAAAGAAGCAGTAGGTGGGCTTTTGAGGAACGCAAATTTAGTGGAAAATTATCCGGGTTTTCCAAATGGAATATCTGGGCGGGATCTTGTAGAACTTTTCAAGAAACAACTCGAAAACTCTCAAGTTCTCCCGATTTTTGAAGAAGCATTAGAAGTCGATTATCGAGAAAATGTGTTTATTATAAAAACCACACGAAGAGTAATAATCTCACGTATTGTAGTTGTGGCTTCTGGCACAAAACCTAAAAGACTTCCTAACATTAATATATCAAAAGAAGCTGAAAAACGAATTTTTTATGAAGTCTATCATCTTGGTCATGTTACAAATGAGAAGATAGCAATTATTGGATCGGGCGATGCGGCTTTTGACTATGCTTTAAATCTTTCGAAAAAGAATAAAGTTATAATTCTCAATAGGGGAGTAAAAGTGAAATGCCTTTCCTTGATCTTTAAAAGGGCTCTGAAAAACAGCTACATCTCTTATGTAGAAAGCATCGAAGTGGAAGGTGTAAAGTATCACGATAACAATCTAATCCTGGTTTGTCATAATTCTACAGGCAAACAAGAAATTTACACCTCATATCTTGTAGTTGCCATTGGGAGAGAACCATCTCTTGATTTTTTTAGTAAAAATCTTAAGATGAACCTTAAAAGGTTGCGAAGTTTGAAAAAACTCTACATGGTTGGAGATGTTCAAAACGGTATTTACAGACAAACTGCTATCGCTGTGGGAAATGGAATTAAAGCCGCCATGGAAATTTACAGGGAATTGAAAGGAGAAAAGCCATGAAAATAATTGCTAAAACCGGCAGAGAAGATATCGCAATGGTTTATGTGGCAGAAACGAAAGAGGGAAAACAAATAGAGTTTGTAGAATCAGTCCAACCCCCACTTCCCATAAGTAAAAAATGGGTTCTAATTATCTCTACTCTTTATGGATGTCCCATTGGATGCCGATTTTGCGATGCCGGATCTGAATATCAGGGAAAACTTTCAAAAGATGATTTGATTTTCCAGATAGACTATCTTGTGACAAAAAAATTTCCTGATAGAAGGGTGCCTGTTGAGAAATTTAAGATACAATTTGCGAGAATGGGCGAGCCATCTTTTAATCGAAATGTTCTCGATGTCCTTAACGATTTGCCACGCATTTACGATGCACCAGGGCTTATGCCTTCTCTTTCCACAATTGCTCCGAAAGGAACTGATAAATTCTTTGAAGAGTTGTTGGAAATTAAAAAGAAAATCTATAAACATAGATTTCAACTTCAATTTTCTATTCACACCACAGATGAAAAATTAAGAGATTGGCTTATTCCTGTTGAGAAATGGCCTTTTGAGAAGATCGCTGACTATGGAAAAGCCTTTTATGACGAGGGTAGCAGAAAAATAACACTTAATTTTGCCTTGGCAGACAGAATGCCTCTCGATCCAAATGTACTTTTGAATTTTTTCTCCCCTGATATTTTTTTGATAAAGATAACTCCTGTCAATCCCACTTACCGAGCAAATGAAAATGGGTTATCTTCAACTTTGCTAACATTCAAAGAGCAGAACAAAACTTTCAGTGATTTACAATCCTTAGGATATGAAGTTATTTTGAGTATTGGTGAGTTAGAAGAAAATTTCATTGGTAGTAATTGTGGACAATATGTAACAACATATAAAAAAGAACAGAAAATCGAAGGTGCCTATACTTACAAACTTGATTCGGCATAGCGAGCTGTTACGAAGATCATCTTGAACCGACCATAGGTCGTCCCGGACCTGATCCAGGATCTCATCCTTAGATTCCGGCTCGTAGGCCGGAATGACGTTATGGTTAAAGACTTTGTTATGATTGTCAAGTTTCTACTAAAGCTCAGGGCATGCTGCGGACATCATGTTCAATTTGTTTTCTTGGCACATTGTGTCGCCCCATGCCCTGACAAAACTTCGAAGGACTTTAGATGCTTTGATATCCATGTACTTTAATGATAGCCCAAGAGGATAGATTTGTGTTCATCAAAAGATAACTTGGTAATATTATTGCTGGGGAACGTACAGAACCTGAACACCCCTTTTCTGAAGGGTTTCAATGTTGTTCATATCAGTAGATGAAGGAGTTATGTCCAACAAATTCTCTCTTACATCTAAAAAGTCCCCCGCATTAATTCCCATATTCTTTACAAGCGGAGAAATATCCTTTATTTGATTGTATGAAAGATCTAAATTTTGTAAATTCGTTAAACTTGCCAAAGGAGTTAAATTATTTATTTTATTGTACTTAAGGTCTAAAGTTTGTAAATTTGTTAGACTTGCTAATGGACTTATGTCCGCAACCTGATTGCCAAAAATTGCCAGTATCTTCAAATTTGTTAAGCTCATTAAGGGGATTAAATCGCTTATTTGATTGTCTCCAATATTTAAATTTGTTAAGCTTGTAAGATTTGATAGCTGAGATAAATTGCTTATCGCATTGCCGTTAACGAGAAGAACCTTCAAATTGGTGAGGCTTGCAATCGGGCTTAAATCATACAGCTGTTTTGAGTTGTTGAAAATTTGAAGCCAGGTTAAATTGGAAAAATTCGAGAGAAATGTGATATCCGAGTTTGCGAGATCCATTCCTCCCAGTCCCAATTCTTTAAGCCATGTCCAGCCTTTCAAAAATGCCCAATTGTTCTTTGGTATTGGATTGTAGTCTATGTACAATCTTTTCAGGTTTGTCAAATTCTTGATAGGAGTTAAATCTACTACCTTATTGGACCGGATTTTAAGATCTTTGAGTTGAGTTAAGCTCGCCAAAAAAGTTATATCCGTGACCGAATTGTTTATGATTTCGAAAGCTCTAAGATTGATGCAATACTGTATTCCTTCAAGGTTTACTATCTTACTCGCGTTGTTTGTTGGCCAGTTGTGCGCGAGCGTTGCTATTGAAGTCAAGTCGCTTTTGTATATGTCACCCGTTGGCTTGCCTATGGCAGCCCTTACCACCGCATTAAGATTTGGATCTGGAAATACGACGACAAAACTGCCAGATTTTGTAGTTGCCGAGGCTATATTGCTCGGATCGGACAAACCAAATTCATTTTTTGTTCTAACTTCATAGTAATAAGTTGTGGATGCTGTCAGTCCCGTATCCGTGTATGTTTTTGAGTCAGTCGTAGCTATCTGAGTAAAAGGTGCGCCTGCATTTGTAATAGATCTGTAAATAACAAATTTTCCTGACCCTTCCCATGAAAGCCTTATCGAAGAAGCATCCAAAGCAATCGCCGTCAGTTTGGTTGGTGCTTGTGGCTTTAGAAGAAAGCAAGATGAAAGTAATGCGGATATCGCAAGCACCGATATTAACATTAGAATTTTTGAAGCTTTTTTCATGACCTGTCCCTCCTCTTTTTGAGATCTAAAGCAAAATAATATTAACAATTATTATATCATTTATTATTTATTTTTTAACTCACGTTGTGCGTGAGAGTAACGAAAAAAGGTTGGGATGTAACAAAGTTCATTGAAAACAGCATAAATGTTGAAAAATTGACAACAGCTCGTGTAAAATAATTTGAACAAACTAACTTCAAGGTTTCAAATTTCCCTTGAAGTTTTCATCAAGACATATGAGCTCGCTATCTAAAAGTTCACAAGATGTGAGTGGAATTGCACAGTGAGTGGAGTTGCCAGTGGCAACATCTTTTCCACTTTCTTGACCAAAGCGGCAGCTGCGACCAATGTCTTTCCCACTTTCCTGTCCGTTCTGTTGTCCTTTACAGTGCGCGTAGGCGCTGGCGGTAGCCGAGAAGTGGCAGCTGCGACCAATGTTTTCTCGCTTTTACCACCGTTCTACTGTATTTTGTAGAACGCGAAGGCCAGGATGTGTGTTGGTATGCAGCGTGCCCTGA
>JALSLY010000006.1 GCA_026988035.1 Thermotogae bacterium | reverse complement strand
CAAATCCACCTCACTTGCCGGAAAGGTTGGTCCATCTTTACAAACAAACTTTACTCCGGATTTTGTCATGATCGCGCATCCTTCACATATTCCTCTGCCACAAGCCATTTTTTCTTCCATGACCAGGTAAAGATTTTTATTTTTGAAGATCTCCATTGTTCTTTTTATCATTGAAATGGGGCCACATGCAATCACATTGTTGAGAGGTGAGAATTTCGCTACATCGAGAACGGTGGTAGGCTCAATGGTGGATATGGAAGATTTTGGTACATCCACCAGTTCGAAAAAAGATTCATTGCGAGCACCCACTATCATCTCTGCAAATTCATATTTCATTGCATAGAAATGTATAGGGGCGTATCCAACGCCACCTGCCAAGAGTAATGGATGTTCCAAAATTGGCATTGGATTACCAAAAGGTCCATCAATTATGATTTTTGACGAATTTTCAAAAAAGTGCTCGAACTCTCCGCCAGATTTTATGAGAAATTTCAATATCCCGTTTTTCAAATCGTAAATACTGAAAGGTCTTGGTACATATGGGCCAACGGGTGTTTTGACCATGAAAAACTGTCCTGGAAATGCTTCACCAGAATATGGCACATTTACAAGGAGAAAAATTCCATCCTTAGAGTATTTGAAATCTTTTACATTACACTCCACTTTGGATCACCGTAAACCTTTTTTCCGTTTGAATAAGTGGCCAGCACTTTTCCTTTTAATGATTTCCCAAGAAATGGTGTGTTACGCGATTTGGAGAAAAGACTTTTATCAGAAACGAACCAATCAGCATTTGGATCAAAGATCGTCAAATCAGTTAAGTGTTTTCCAAGTATTCCTCCTTCAACTTTATAGAGTTTTGCAGGAGCACTCGTGACTTTTGAAAGCAACAATTCAACTGGTAAACCTCGTTTAGACACCATTAGTAACTCATTAAGGAAAGTTTCAAAGCCTATAATTCCAAAAGGTGCTGACTGAAACTCAACTTCTTTTTCGTGAATTGCATAAGGAGCGTGGTCTGTGATTATCACATCTATTGTTCCATCTTCCAATCCGCAATAAAGTTCTTCTTGCCCTTTAGATGTTGGGAATGGCGGATTTATTTTCTTTGAAGTATCGTAATCCGAGAGATCTTTGTCTTGGAAAAGCAAATGGTGCACACACACATCACACGTTATATTAATTCCATCTGCTTTTGCCTGTCTTATAAGTTTTACACTTCTCTCAGTTGAAATATGTGCAATGTGAACGTGGGCTCCGGTGAGATAAGAGAGTTCTATCTCACGAGCCACAGCGATCGATTCTGCTGCATTTGGAGTGGCATACATGCCGTAAAGTGTGGAATACCAGCCTTCTCTCATATGCCCACCCTTCAGGTAAGGTTCTTCGCAGTGCGAAATAATCGGAAGGCCCAATTCTGATGCGTATTCCATGGCGTGGCGAGCAAGGGATGAGTTGATCAGAAAAGTACCATCATCTGAAAACCCTACAGCACCTGCCCGTGCCATTCGTCCCATTTCTGCCAATTCTTTTCCTTTTCTTCCTTTAGTGATTGCGCCTACAATTTTGACATTAACGCATGCTTTTTTAGCACGTTCTGTTAAGTACAACACAGCCTGTTCCGTATCTATGGTTGGCGTTGTATTTGGCATCGTGAAGACAGTTGTTATTCCACCATGAGCAGCGGCACGCGTTCCAGAGAAAATATCTTCACGCCAAATTTGACCTGGATCTCTTAAATGTGCATGTGTGTCAAGCAATCCCGGTAACACCCATAGATCACCCAAATCGACTTTTTGTTCTTTTTTCGAAAGAAAACTTTCTTCAAGAAGAAGCGTTTGCTCTGAGAATTTCTCACCGTCGAATATTTTAGAGCTTTTAATTGTTATCATTGTCATCACCTCCCAGAGTGAGGTAAAGTAGTGCCATCCTTGTCGCCACACCATTGGTTACCTGTTCTTCTACCATAGAAAATTCAGAATCTGCAACTCTTGTGATGACTTCAACTCCTCGGTTCATAGGGCCAGGATGCATGAAAATCGCGGAAGGATTGGCAAGTTTCATTATTTCCGATGTAATACCATAAAGTTCATTGTATTCGTCCAACGAAGAAAAGAAACCTCCAGATTGGCGCTCGAGCTGCATCCTTAATCCCATTACCACATCTGCATTCTTCACCGCCTCGCGTACATTGTGGGAAACTCTCACACCATAATTCTCAACTCCAAATGGCATCATGCTCTTCGGTCCACAAAATGTGACGTTGGCTCCCATTATGTTTAAAAGTTTGGCATTGGATCTTGCAACTCTACTATGAAGAATATCGCCAACAATGGTCACATTCAATCCCTTTAAGGTTCCAAATTTTTCCCACATGGTATACCCATCTAAAATTGCTTGGGTGGGATGTGCTCTGATACCGTCACCTGCGTTTATAACCACAGCATCCGTATATTTTTTTAACATCATTGGACTGCCTGGCTCGCGGTGTCTTATTACGTAAAGATCTATACCCATGGCATCCAAAGTTTTGACCGTATCTTTGAATGATTCTCCCTTTTTCAGCGAGCTTGTCGACGCAGAAAAATTCACAACGTCAGCATTCAATCTTTTTGCTGCCACTTCGAATGACATCCTTGTTCGTGTTGATGGTTCAAAGAAGAGAGTACACACCGCTTTACCTCGAAGCGCTGGTACCTTTTTTATTGGTCTTTTAAGGACTTCCTTGAATTCTTTTGCCATTTCGAAGATCTGTGTTATCTCTTCAGAAGTTAAAACATCCACGTCAAAGATGTCTTTCCCAACAACACTCATTCCTCTTTTCCTCCTTGAGTATTGGAATTATGAGTGCCACCGGCACTCCCGGCCCCTCGAATGCCGGAATTATGAGTGCCACCGGCACTCCCGGCCCCTCGAATGCCGGAATTATGAGTGCCACCGGCACTCCCGGCACCAATGAATACACCGTCTTCTCCATCATATTCTGCAAATTTTACGTATATTCTTTCATCTTTGCGTGTTGGGACAAATTTTCCAAGAATATCTGGTTGTATGGGTAATTCACGTCTGTTTCTATCCACAAGCACTACCAAGATAATTTTGCTTGGTCGTCCGAAATCCATGATTTCGTCCAAAGCGGCTCTTATAGTTCTGCCAGTGTGTATCACGTCGTCAAAAAGAACAACTACTCGATCATTTATATCTACTTTCAGTTGTGTGCCTTTGACCTTTGGGACTCTAACAGACAATGCTGCATCATCTCGATGGAAAGTAATATCCACAATGCCAAAAGCACAAGATACATTCCTCTTTTCGAAAAAATTCAAAAACCTTTTGGCAAGATACACACCTCTTGTTTGTATCCCAATTAGCACGGGAGATTGCTCACCCAATCTCTCAATCAGCTCATGGAACATTCTTTCTGTTATCAAATCGATCTCTTGTTTCTCAAGAAGCTTGTGCATTGATTCACCTCCATTTTGGCAAAATAAAAGGACGCTTAAGCGTCCTTAAAAATCTGATAAATTGGAAAACTTCCCCTTCTCCGCTTGTGCAGAGAAAGGAATGGCAATCTTAAATTCAAGATAGCATAAATAAAAATGCATTTTCTACCTCCAAGATCCAGGAGCATTATACACAAGAATTCATCACAATGTCAATAGCACAAATTGACTTACCATAAATCATAGCAAATTTTCAGTGAAAAAATTTACGGTCTTTTCTATAACAAAAGATGGCCATTGAACTGATGTAAAAACATGATCAGCGCCTTCTACCGGTACAAGCGTGACATGATCAAATTCTTTAGCGAGGTCTTGACTGTGTTCAAATGGAACTGTTGAGTCAGAAGTACCGTGCAGTATGAGGACAGGATTTGAGTAGTATTTCGCTTTTTCAAAGGCGTTCATAGTGAGTATCTCCTTTATAAATGCATTGGAGATTTGGATTCCTCCTATATCCAAACGTTTGCCTTCTTCAATTTGCTGAGGCATCCCTCCATTTGTGAATACTTCTCTGTTTTTTGCAGCAGGTGCCCATAAACATAAAACGTCTGGCTTGAGCATTGGAGCAGTAAGAAGCGCAATTGTGCCTCCCATCGACAGCCCCAAAATCCCCATATGACCCTTAAACCTGTCTCGTGCGTAATTGACTATTGCCTTGGCATCTGACATTTCTGAGCTGAGTGTCATTTCTTCAAAAGTACCCTCACTATCCCCAGAGCCACGAAAATCAAATCTTATAGAAGAAATTCCAGCTTTTTCGAGAGCCCTTGACAACCGTGCAAATATGAAACGCGATTCTATGTGGTTACCAGTAAAGCCATGAAACATGATAACCACGGGTGTGTTCAAACCTACATTGTGAACAATGCCGAAAATCTTCTGCCCTTCGTTTTCCAGAAAGATGGTTTCCATAGTATTATCCCCCTTTTAACCATTTCGAGACTTTTTCGAGCGCATGCGCTACTACCTGATCCATATTGTAATACTTATATTCCGCAAGTCTTCCCACAAATAAAAACTCGCCTGTATTTTCGAGTTTTGATACCTCTTTCATGTACTGCTCTCGTTTATGCATATTTTCTTCGGACATGACAATATAGTAAGGTTCTCCACTATCAAGTGGATACTCGTAACAAACGGTTGTCTTACTCGATTTTTGGCCTGTCATGTGTTTATATTCTGTAATTCTAGTCCAGTCATAATCATTTGGATAGTTCACGACCGCCACAGGTTGATAGTACTCTTTTTCGTAAGTTTCAAAAACAAGCCTCAAAGATCTGTATTCGAGCTTGCCATACATGTTGTCGAAATATTCGTCAAGTGACCCTGTATATACAACTAACTTTCCTTTCAATTCTTCAACAATTTCAAAATAATCACAGTTAGTAAGAACAGATATCTTCGGATGATCAAGCATCTTTCCAATCATATTGGTATAGCCGAATTTTGGGAGCCCTTGGTATTGATCTGAAAAGTATCTGCTATCTCTGTTTGAACGTGTCGGTATTCTCTTTGCAACTTCAGCTGAGAGTTCCTTGGGATCTCGATTCCACTGCTTTCGTGTGTAATTCATGAAAAATTTCTCA
>JALSLY010000005.1 GCA_026988035.1 Thermotogae bacterium | reverse complement strand
TGAAATCACTCCTTTCGTTTGTTTTGTCCACAACGATTATACGAGGATTTCATGCCCATTTTCAATGACCGATGTCTTTGATTTTACTCAACATTCATCTCGTTAACTCGACTTGCATAATTTGAGAGATGTGAAAAATCCCTTTCTTTACAGATTTTGAATCGTCTTGTAATGTTCGCGCACAACTTGAGTAAAGTATACCAAAAATTATGAATTATCTATCAGTATGACGAAATGGGGATATTCATGCAAAAGAACAAATTGATCGATTCTTTTGGTAGAAGTTTGTATTATCTCAGACTTTCAGTTACTGACAAATGTCAATTTTCCTGCTCCTATTGTAGAGGAGTAGAAAGTGCTTTTTTACCCAAAAGGGAACTTTTAACTTTTGAAGAGATCTTGAGAATGTCGCAAATATTGAAAAAAATGGGAACAAAAAAGATTAGAATAACAGGTGGAGAACCATTGTTAAGGCACGATATTGATGAACTTTTAAAAAACTTGCATGCTCTTGGCATAAATACCGCTCTTACCACAAATGGACTCATTCTCAAAAATATGATTCCGAAAATGGTAAATGTTTTAAACTCTGTAAATATCAGTTTAGACGCTATAGAGCCAGAAACCTTTGAAATTATAAGTGGAATGCCCAAAGCTTTTCATAAAATCATCATAGATTCCATAATTGTCACAAAGAAAAGCGGAATTCCCGTAAAGCTCAACACCGTTGTGATAGAAGAGAACGAAAAGGAACTCGTAGATCTTGTAGATTTTGCCGGTGCTTTATCGATCCCAATTAGATTTATAGAATACATGAAGGTGGAACAAAGCAAAAGATATTCCGTTCCGATCGATATCGTGAAGGAAAAGATCGCAAAAGCACGAGGCTTAATAAAAATGAAGGAGAAGTTCGGAGATGGCCCCGCTCAGTACTATAAAACAAATGACGGAGCTGTAGTCGGATTTATAGCTTACAGTTCTCCGCATTTCTGTGACGCATGTAACCGTTTAAGATTAACCCCGGATGGGAAGCTAAGACTTTGCCTCATACTTGGTGGAGAGTTAGATCTGAAATGCATGCTTAGGAATGGTTTTAGTGACGAAAAAATTGAACATAAAATTTCGGAATTTGTGAAATTAAAACCATTTAGCCATGGTAATAGGCAGATTCTCGAAAAGAAAATGAACTCCATAGGAGGGTAAAACCATGATAGATGTGGATCAAAAACCTTTAACTCGACGCGTGGCTATTGCTGAAGGCTATATTAAGATGCAACCTGAGACTTTAGATGCAATTCTATCAAACAACATCAAAAAAGGGAATGTAATTTGTGTATCAAAAGTGGCTGGCACGATGGCTGCTAAATATACTCCTACTCTTATCCCAATGTGCCATCCTATACCTTTAAGCAATGTGGAAATTAATATTACTCCAATCGGAAGGGATCGACTTTACATCAAAGCATCAACTATTGCTACGTGGAAAACAGGTGTCGAGATGGAAGCACTAACCGCTGTTTCTGTGACATGCTTAAATATATATGATATGTGTAAATCTATCGATAGAGGCATGAAAATAGAGAACATTAGGCTTCTTTACAAGTCGGGAGGTAAAACCGGTGAGTACAGAGCAGAATAGTGCAATAGTTTTTGCACTCTCAATTTCCGAAGTTCGTGGAATAAAAAAGCACAACGTGCGAGAGGCTATTTTCATAGAAAACTATGGTATCCAGAATGATGCGCATGCAGGAAAATGGCATAGGCAGGTGAGCTTGCTTGCGATTGAAAGCATCGAAAGATTCAATTTGAATTCCGGTCTTAACATATCTCCTGGGGAATTTGCTGAGAATATTACAACCAAGGGATTAGATCTTTTGTCACTACCGATCGGCAGTACGATGAAAATCGGAAATGAGGTCATACTTCGTGTTACCCAACATGGTAAGAAATGCCACACCAATTGTGAAATATTCAAACTTGTTGGCAAATGTGCAATGCCGACAGAAGGTATTTTTGCTGTGGTATTGAAAGGTGGAACTGTAAAAACAGGGGACAAAGTTCGAGTAGATGTCAATGTTACGCAAGCACACCGTACGGTCACTTAGTTCGTGGTAAAATCACACCGAAATATATAAAGCTGGAGGTGTGGATTTTGTTGCATTGGTACATTCAATTTGTAGAAAGTTACCCCTTGTTTTCAGCCGTGATTCAGTTTGCAATTTTGGGAACATTTGGCGAAGCATTATCCAGAAAAGTCGCTCGCCAAAAGGTCTTTAATTTCTTTATTGGGTTGAGAAAAGCTATCGTGTGGTCAATTTTAGCCGTCATGATAAAATATGCTTTTGTGGGATTTTTCGGGTTCACTCACTCACTCGTTTCAGCTAATCTTCTGCCTCAATCAGCCAACAATGTGATCGTTGTACGGGCGTTTTTTGTATCCACATTCACAAATCTAATCTTCGGTCCCATCATGATCTACTCGCATAGATTTCTTGATAATCTTTTCATGAGAAGAGGTAATAACTATTCGAATATCAAAGGGGCTCTTTGGACGCTTGTTTGGTTTTGGATACCGGCGCATACTTTAACATTCTCTTTGCCAGTAACCTACCAAATTGGTTTAGCTGCTTTATGGTCAATCGTTTTGGGAGGTATACTCGGATATTTTGAATCCAAGAAGGTAGTAGGAAATTGAGAGTACATTTTATAGGTATAGGAGGAATGGGATTAAGTGCCCTCGCTTTGTATTTCAAGTCGCTTGGAAATGATGTGTCTGGAAGCGATATGGTGTTCAATACAATGATAAAAAAGTTGAAAACTCACGGTATAAATGTAAAAATCGGACATACATCTATAGATAGGAGCATTAATTTAGTAGTGAAATCATCAGCCGTTCCAAATGACGATCCAGAAGTCCTGCAGGCAAACGAATTAGGTATTCCCGTGATCAACAGAATGAGTTTTTTTGCAAAAAATATCAAACCTCTTGTTGGAATCACAGGAACAGATGGAAAAAGTTCGACTACTTACATGGCAGCGTGGATAGCACTAAAAAACGGAATGGATCCTACTCTCTTATGCGGTGCAATTTCTGGAGATCCCGAAAACGCTAACTTCAGATTGGGAAGAGATGGAATTATTGCGGAGGTTGATGAATCCGATCCTGAAATGCAAAGTGTTCAATCGGAAATCGCATGTTTGACCAATCTTCGATATGATCATCTTGAGAGATATGAAAACAATCCTGAAAATCAATTCAGATCGATCAAAAAATTTCTAAACAATGCTCATTACACAGTGGTACCAGATAGCTTTGATCATGATGCCTCAATCACATTTGGGAAATCAGGTAATCTGACTTTCGAACAATCAAACTCTACTTTCTCAGAACAAGTGTTTGAAGTAAAATACAAAGGAGAAAAACACATCGCTCATCTTCCAGTTATTGGCAATCATCAGATTTACAATGCACTTGCAGCCATTGGTATTGGGATAATTATGGGGATATCTTTAAAAAATTGTGTCGATGCTCTTTCGGATTATCCGGGTTTACACAGAAGACTCGAGGTCCTTTATTCTCGAAATGTAAGTGTTATTGATGACTATGCTCATACCCCTGACGAAGTACGTGCAGCCATAGGATCGATTAAACCTCATTTCAAAAAAACAGCCGCAATATTCGAACCTCATCGTTATACGAGATTCATGCGGGAGTACAAAGAATTTGCCATATCTTTATCTAATGCGAATATGGTGTTTGTAACAGAAATATTTGGAGCATTTGAAAAGGGCAATGCAAGTCCAGATCTTTTGGTCAAAGAATTAAAAAAGTTAAGTGTCGATGTTGAATTTGTGAAAATAAAGGAAATCCCTACAAAGCTTTTGAAAGCTCCAAAAGCTGAAGCATATTTGTTTATGGGAGCCGGAATGATTACAAATGCAGCGCACGAATTTGCTGAAAAACTGGAGGAATTGAAATGGTAGACACTCATGTGCATCTTACGATGAAAGACTTTAACAAAGACAGAGAAAAGATCGTCAGTCATTTTGATGAAGATGGTATTGAATTTGTGGTAGAAGTAGGATACAATTTAGAATCAAGCAAGCGAGCAGTGGAGTTTGCATTATCGCATTCAAAAATTTATTCTGCTATCGGTGTTCATCCACATGATGTTAAAGCACTTCATGGGGATTGGATATCAATGTTGAGAATGTTTTCAAAAGAACAAAAGGTTGTCGCAATTGGAGAGATAGGCCTCGATTACTATAGAGATCTTTCACCTCGCTTTGTTCAAAAAGAATCTTTTGAAAAACAACTTGAATTAGCAGAGAGTTTGAACCTTCCTGTTATATTTCACATACGCGATGCTTATCCCGACGCGCGTGAAATTATTAGAAAACACAAAGTTAGGGGAGTTGTTCACAGTTTTAACGGAACATTGGAAGATGTAAAAGATTTTTTAGATATGGGGCTTTACATCGGCATTGGTGGAATAGCTACTTACGAGAAAAATGATACTTTGCGTAAAATCATATCTGAAATCCCCGTTGATCGAGTGTTGATCGAAACAGATTCTCCTTACCTCTTTCCTCGAATGCTGGAAAGACGAGACTCACAGGGTCTCCCAGCACCTCGAATGCTGGAAAGACGTGTTCCATCGGAACACATAACTTTTAAAACTGTAAGAGGGCGAAGAAATGAACCAAAGTACGTAAGATTCGTGCTGGATCTTCTCTCTACGCTTTTCGCCATTCCTCTTGAAAACATGGAAAAGATCACAACTCAGAATGCCAAAAACCTTTTTAATCTATCGTGAAGGCATTTCGTGATTATATGATAACTCAAGTTGTGCGTCAACTTTACAAGCCAATGGCTTTTAACAAATATACATCGCTTTTCAAGCGATAAGGGAATTTTTTTGAAGTTTTATCAAAACTGACTCGCTCGTTTATCCATCCTCCAATTCACATCGTGAGGCACGCTCAGACACTCATCCGTGAGTGCTTCGCTTTTTCTACACATCCATGTGTCTTCTTCGCAGCTACCGCTTTGGTCGTAAAAGCGAGAAAACATTGCACACAGTGCAATCTCGCTCCTCACTCTTGTGAATTTCTGGATGGCGAGCTCATATGCCTTGATGAAA
>JALSLY010000004.1 GCA_026988035.1 Thermotogae bacterium | reverse complement strand
GATTACTCTTACCTTTGCCAACCAAGCTACGAGATGCTGGTTTTTATCTCGGTGGGTTTGTCTCCCACTGAACATGTCTGCCTTTTCTGGACACACTCATTGCGGGCTTGACCCGCAATCCAAGAATGAGATCCCGAAGCAGGTCTGGGATGATATGTCGGTTTAAGACTCTACCAGATGAATCAAGTATGAGATCCCGGATCAGGTCCGGGACAACCTACATTCTCTCTTTGTGTCTAAGGTAGCAAACGAGTAGAAGGCACTGACGGCAGCTGAGACAAGGATAACATTCAAGTAAATTAACAAAAATATGATGATGTGATGGTGTTGAAATGAAATCCGAAAGACTGAAAAGCATATTCTTACTAATCATGCTCGTGATCATTTGGGGAGCGACTTTTCCTTTGGAGAAAATCGTAATGAATGATATTTCTCCATTTTCCCTAAATCTTTCAAGATTCTTCATCGCAGATATGGTTATACTTTTTCTCTTCTTCCCAACTATTAAGCGCGACTTTGTAAAAACGTGGAAGGCTGGTTCTGTCCTTGGTATTCTTATGTCCCTTGGATACATTTTTCAAACATGGGGACTGGCTCATACGACGCCAGCAAAAAGTGGATTTATCACCTCTTTGTATGTTGTGTTTGTCCCTTTGGTCTCGTTCTTCATTGAACAGACACGTTTAGGGTCAAAAATGATTTTTGTGTTGGGATTAGCTGCTCTTGGAATATATCTTTCGGAATTATCTGGTAGGATATTCTCACCGAGTTTTGGGGATTTCTTGACACTTGGATGTGCCATTGCTTTTGCCTTTCATGTTGTTGCGACAACTGTATTGACTACAAAATTGAAAGATAAACATATAACTCTCACTTTTTACCAGATGATATTTGTCACTCTTACAAATACTCCACTTTATCTATTCAGCTCACATAAAGATAGGTGGACTTTTGAAAACTTGGTAATTATCGCAGGTATCGCAATATTTGCAAGTGTCTTTGGAATAATAATTCAAATGAAATATCAAAAAAATGTGGGAACCATACCTTCAGCATTTATTTATGCTGGCGAACCTGTAGCTGCGGCAATTTTTTCTGTTTTCATTGTGAGAGAGCATTTCTCGATTTTGCAAATCATAGGATTCGGTGCCATAATTACCTCGGCAATACTTGCTCAAGTGAACTATTCCGTTTCTAATATCAAAAAATAAAGTGTGAACCCATTTAGGTTCACACTTTTTACATCATTAAACATACTTGAGATGTTCAACTGTTTCCACATCTTTCGAATTCTTTTTGTATAACCCTTTCGAGTGCTACAGTGCTAATTTTTTTATGTTCTCTGAATAAGTTGAAAGCGGCTTTTATTATAATAAGTCGGGAATACTTGTGAAGAAGGGTTTTTACAGGATCTACTTTGTAAATCATTGCCTTTCAATCACATCCTTTCCTCGCGTATCCCACCTTCTTGACATAAAGACCTGATTAGTTTATAATCTATTTGCTTAAGGGCTCATAGCTCAGTTGGTAGAGCTCCCGGCTCATAACCGGGCGGCCGGTGGTTCGAATCCACCTGAGCCCACCAGAAAAGTGCAGAAATTGAATACAAATTATTGCGGTGAAAGCACACCGCTTTTTTGCTCTACTTTAAATATTACCACATTTTAACTTTAATGTCAAGTTTTTACAAATTAGAAATATAAGGAGCATCTCAATTGGAAGAATACGATGTTGTTGTTATTGGAGCCGGTCACGCAGGAGTAGAAGCGGCTCTTGCTACAGCAAAACAGGGTTTGAAAACTTTATTGTTAGGAATAAATCTCGATACAGTTGCGTGGACACCATGCAATCCTGCTATAGGAGGACCAGCCAAAGGGCAAATAGCAAGAGAAGTTGACGCATTAGGTGGGGAAATGGCACGTATTACCGATCGTTCGATGATAAACATCCGTGTTTTGAACACTTCTAAAGGTCCAGCCGTGAGAGCCCTTCGTGCTCAAGTTGATAAATATACATATTCCCTTACAGCTAAAAAGCTTTTAATGAGTTATCCAAATCTCACATTACGTCAAGGAGTCGCGACCAAAATTTTTGTTAAGTCTGGAAGTGTTACAGGTGTTGGAACCGCGCTTGGTGTGCGCTATAATTGTCGAGCCGTGATCATTACGACCGGGACCTTTCTTGGAGGGAAAATATTCATAGGTTCAAACTCGTTACCTGCTGGTCGGATGGGTGAACCAGCAGCAGAAGGACTTACTGAAAGTTTGAAAAGCCTTGGTATTAAGATGTCAAGATTCAAAACTGGAACTCCCCCAAGAGTCTTAAAATCCTCCATAAATTTTTCCGTCTTGGAAAGACAAGACACGTCGGATGATGCATTGGCATTCTCTTATCGAGATAAACCAGTAGTCTTGCCAAAAGACTATCCTTGCTACCTTACAAGGACCAATTCCCGTACGCACGATATAATACGTGAGAATTTACGCTTTTCTCCAATGTATGGAGAGGTGAAGCTTATTCACTCTGTGGGACCCAGATATTGTCCCTCCATTGAAGACAAAGTGGTAAAATTTCCTGACAGAGATTCTCATCAACTTTTCATAGAACCTGAGGGCAAAGAAACCAGGGAATATTACATAAATGGATTCAGTACTTCTCTTCCATACGATGCGCAAATAAAAATGTTGCATACCTTGAAGGGATTGGAAAATGCTATTATCGTGAGGCCAGCTTATGCGGTGGAATATGATTATGCCGATCCAACGCAGTTATTTCCAACTCTTGAATCAAAAATCATAGAGAATCTTTACTTCGCTGGACAAGTGAATGGAACAAGTGGATATGAAGAAGCTGCTGGGCAAGGAATAATTGCTGGAATTAACGCAGGTTTAAAATTACGCTCTCAAGCTCAGATTATTCTAAAAAGATACGAAGCCTACATCGGAGTTTTGATAGATGATATAACCACGAAAGGTTTAGATGAACCGTATCGTATGATGAGTTCACGAGCTGAATACAGATTACTTTTGAGAAGCGATAATGCACATCTCAGACTTTCTAAATACGGATACAAGGTTGGATTAGTCGATAAGGACTTTTATGAGCGTGTCTTGCGGCTCGAAAAAAAGGTTAGTGAGGCTATCAAAAGGATTAAAGGGATCCACGTAAAAGTTCCGGAGAATTTAAAAGACAGGTTTAGTACTGAGAAACATGTATCACTACTAAATCTACTTCGTGCTCCTCATGTAAGTTATAAAGATATTGCATCTTACGATCCTGAACCATTGGTAGATGAGGAAGTCATAAAAGAAGTTGAGATAGAAGCTAAGTATGGAGGGTACATTCAAAAGGAATTGGAAAGCATTAAAAAGCTGGAAACCCTTGAAAAGGTAAGAATACCAGATAATTTTGATTTTTCAAATATAGTTGGTCTCTCTACAGAATCAATTCAGAAGCTCAATAAATTCAAGCCTAAAAACCTTGGACAAGCTTCGAAAATTCAAGGGGTTACTCCCACTGATCTTTTGCTTTTAGACGCTTACCTTAGGAGGGATAAAAACGGATAAAGTATATATAATAGGACATAAGAATCCTGATACTGACAGCATTTGTAGTGTTATTGGGTATGCTGAGTTTTTGAATCATTTCGAGATGGGGAAATATATTCCAGCTCGATGCGGAGAGATAAGTCCTGAAACTGATTTTGCCCTTTCTACTTTCAAAGCCGAGCCGCCATTATACGTAGAAAGTGTTGAACCAAAAGTATCAGATATACCCCTTCCAAAACTGGTAAGTGCAAATGAGAATGTTCCAACTGTTGATGTTGCCGCTTTGATGGATAAACATGATGTTAAAAACGTGCCTATAATAGATGAAAATCAGAAACTTATTGGACTTATTAGTGAACGTGGTCTTGCCAAAGTGTACGTGAGGAGACTTAAAATAGAACCGTTACGTATGACTCCAATAAAACTCGACACGTTGGCTAGAATACTTCGTGCACGTGTAGTTGTAAAAAATCGTGATGTACTTGAAGGAACAGTTTATACGGTGGTTGATGCATTACATGTGGCCCTTTCTAAACTTTCTCCAGAAGATGTAGCGATTGTTGGAGATAATGAGCCAGCTCAATTGGCATTGATAGATTCAGGAATAGCTGCCTTGATCATTGCAAATGCCGCACCTGTTGGAAATAGAACCATTGAGAAAGCAAAGTCATGTGGAACATCCGTGCTTGCAACCGAGCTTGATGCATTTGGTGTCGGAAAGATGATAAATCTCTCACTTCCAGCAAAAATGATAATGACAAAGGATATTCCAACCGTCCGAATGGATGACTCTTTAGAATATGCCAGACAGCTGGTTTATTCTTCGAAATTCAGAACCGCTTGTGTAATTGACGATGATAAGGCACTACTCGGTGTTGTTACAAGGACAACTTTGATGAAAGATGTACGCAAATCCGTTATACTGCTGGATCACAATGAGTATACTCAGGCAGTGGATGGCATTGAAGAAGCAGAAATTCTTGAGATAATAGATCACCATAGATTGGGAAGCATAACAACACTTAAACCAGTCAAATTTCTCAACGATCCAGTTGGATCCACAGCCACGATTATCGCAATGAAGTTCATGGAATCAAACGTAAAACCCACTCCTCAAACTGCAGGATTACTTCTAAGTGGCATTCTTTCTGATACACTTGTACTCAAACTTTCGACAACCACTTCTGAAGATGTGAAAGCAGCTAAATTTCTTGCCAAGATCGCAAAAGTGGACATATCGAAGTATGGTACAGAATTGATCGAATCCGGAATGAGACTCGACGGTCTTTCTGTGGAAGAGATCCTTAGCAGAGATACAAAACGGTATATACTCTTTGGCAAGAATGTGATGATCGCTCAGGTTATGGTGCCATCGTTTGAATACAGTCAGAACCACTCTGAAGAAATAAAAAATGCGCTTGAACACTTTAGAAAGTCGATGAATGTTGATTGTTTTTTTGCGCTATTCACAAATGTTTTTGAAAATGCAAGTGACCTATTTGCTGCTGGTGATAGTAGTTGTTTGAACAAGGCAGAAGTTCGGAAACAACCAATAAGGTTAGAGAAGATCATGTCCAGAAAGAAGGATTTTCTTCCCAGAATTGGAGCAATCTTGAGAAAAACGTGACATAGATTTGATTATACGGAAATCCGTTTGAATAAAATTGATTGAGTCTTTGACTACAAATATTACCGTGTTATAATCATCTACTATACCCTGAGGATGTGATATAAATTGACGCGGTATGGTAGAAAACACTTACGTGAAAACATAACCGGTTATCTGTTTATACTACCAGCCCTAGTGGTAATGTCAATATTTGTTTTTTGGCCTGTTGGATATTCATTTTATCTATCCTTCTTTAACTGGGATTATGCACATCTAAAAAGTCCACAATTTATAGGGTTGGGAAATTATATAACTCTTTTTCAGCTTGATTCGCCTCCGCCTTATCCTTTCTATGAAGCATTGGCATATACAACCGTTTACGTGTCAATGACTGCTTTAGTTGTTTGTGCTATTTTTCTGTTTATAGATGCTATTTCTGAGAGAAAATTGAAATTCTTCGACGTTACTTATGTTTTCGGGACAACAACCGTTGGACTTTTGTTGTTGAAGATCACACTTAGTTCTTTACACAGATTGCCCTTTCTGGCTATTCCCTTTGGAATAGGAGCATTCTGCCTTATCTTTTTCAAAAAGCGTTCATTCATTTCAAAGATGTTTGAGCATAGTTTATCGTTAGTGTTAGCTGTATTTCTCTCTTATGCGATCTTACGTTTTGTATTTCCAAGTCCGTATGGAATATATCAGTGGCTTGATGTGATTAAAGATAACAGTGATTTTATAAAGTCACTGTGGAATACCGCATATTATGTCATACTCTACGTGCCAACGGATATTGTTTTGGCCCTTTTAGTGGCACTTCTTCTCAATCATCTGAAATGGTTCAAAGCACTCATGAGAACGTCCTATTTCATGCCGTTTGTAACATCGATCGTTGCCATAAGCCTTGTTTGGCAGTGGATATACAACGATCAATTTGGCTTGCTTAACTATGCCCTTTCTATGATGGGATTACCGAAGATAGCTTGGTTGAAAAATGCGGCTTGGACGATACCAACCATTGCCATAATGTCTATATGGAAGACAATCGGGTACAATGCCATTATATTTCTTGCAGGTCTTCAATCGATAGACTCATTTTATTACGAAGCGGCAGACATAGATGGCGCTACAAACTTCCAGAAATTTCGTTACATAACTTGGCCTCTTCTTTCTCCAATGACCTTCTTTGTACTCATAGTATCAAGCATAGGGGCCTTCAAGGTTTTCACCCAAGTGTATGTGCTTTATCAGGCCGTACCTGGTCCTTATAACAGAAGTGGATTGACAATCGTTTATTACATATTTAACACATTCTATGGTAATCAACAAATGGGACTTGCTTCCGCAGCTGCATACATTTTGTTTGGCATAATACTGGTATTCACACTTTTGCAGTTCAAAGCGGGTCGCAAACGAGTCGAGTACATTTGAGGTGGGATAACATGAGGGCAAAAAATGGATTTGTTGAGCTCATATTATATGTGATAGCATTTGCCGGTGCTGCAATAATGCTTATGCCTTTTGCATGGATGGTTGCTACATCGCTAAAATTACCTGAAGAGGTACAAATTTGGCCACCTTCTTGGGGTACTGTAAATGCGCTTTCTTCTCGTATCGTTCCTGCTTCTGTAGATCATTCCTCGTATTCATCAATTAATTATGGAGCTATGAGTTTGCAACAACTACTCGGTTCCGGAGGAGGGCCGAAAAAAGAACTTCCAGATGTTTTGGTCTTAAACCTTGTTGGTACTGCTCCCATTCGTGGAACATTCGATGTGAAGTTAAGCGGATCTAACGGCAAAGTCGAATATGCAACATCTGTTAATCAGGCACAGCTTTCTTCTTTAATAAGTCAGATAGATTCTATGAGATATCCATCTTCATTCAGAAACGATCTCAAAAATCTGAAGTCCCTCGAGGACCAACCTGTTGAATACATAAAGGCATTTACAAATCTTTTTCAATACGGTAACAATCCAGTGCTCTCAAGGATCAATTTTGTGAATGGACTGTCAAAATCAGCCGAGGTTTCGGAAGAATTCTTTAAAAGATATGGTCCAATATTATCAAGAAACCCAAGACTTTCGATCAAAACTACTGACTCTTCTTCGACAATATCTCAGAAGAACTTTGTGAAGCATTTTTTAGTTTCGAGTGAATACATAAAATCTCTGAGTACGTTCCTTTCCAAAATTCAAAAATTTAAAAAAGGGCTTGGCACATTAGCACCGGATTCAGCAAAACTTTACTTAGAAATTGAGAACTTTATTAGCAGAATAGATCTTGAAAAGCTTGTAAAGAAGAGATTTGGAAAAGTCCTTCCTTCGTTATCATCGCTTATCAATCTTTACGAAATGAGAACTGTAACTCCTGTGAGAGAATGGTTAAACCTTTTGATAGCTTTTAACAAGATGCACCAATTTTATGTCTCATCCAAAAAAGTTGTTCTCAATAACCCAGAGATTGTTTTCAAATTTCCCACTCAAAATGAGGAAAAAGATAGTTTGAAAGAGGCAATATCCAAATCTGGTATTTCAAGTCATTACTCGAAACTCGCACTTAGTATTCTAAAAACTAAAGATCTTGAAAAGTTTATAGATACGTTTGCTAAAGAATTAAATTCGGAAGAAAAATCTTCCATTTTAAAATTAGGAGTATCTCCAGAAAAAACAGTGCTTGTTTTGAGAAAGTTATCCGATATCGTTGCAAACATGAAGATTCTTTATTCATCGCTTACAAACGATGAACAAAAGAAATTTAACGGAACGCTTGCAAAGGACTCAAGAGATATGAAAGTGCTTGCCAACGATATAGTTTCCTCATTTGGAAAAGCACACCCAAATATAACGGAAATTCTAAATGGACAGTTGAAAGAGACTCATAAATTCTTTTCTTCATCTTATGGAGAAAAATCTTCCAAGTTGGAAAGCTTTTTGTCAACATTGTGGAATGATCAAAGGGTTCTGACAAAACTTACGAACCTTTTCAACAATGTTTATTATACGATGAAAATACTGAGAGCGCCGTCGATAGTTTCGAAAGTTCAATACTTTCCCAAAAATGGGAAAATAAAGATATTTTTGGATAATATAAACAGTGTCTGGTTTTCTGATGCGAAAGTAACTGTGAAAGTACATTTCAATTTTTTGCAAGTTATAGAAAATCTATTTCAGAATTACGTTGACGCGTGGAATGCTGCCCCATTCGCGAGATACTATTTAAATACCATTTTTGTTGCTACAGTAACCACATTTCTTAGTATAGTGTTCGGGGTCATGGCAGCTTTCGCATTTTCTAAACTTCATTTTTTTGGCCGTGACTTCTTTTTCATGTTGTTTTTGTCAACTATGATGATACCAGGTGAGGTTCTACTTGTGCCTAATTTCATAACCATCGTGAAATTCGGATGGCTTAACAGTTATTACGCTCTTATAGTTCCTTGGATCGCGAGTGCATTTGTGATATTCTTGATAAGACAAAACTTCATGAGTGTTCCAGATGAGCTTTTCGATGCGGCAAAGATAGATGGAGCCTCTGCATGGAGATTTTTGTGGACAGTTATGGTGCCACTCTCAAAACCGGTGATCATAACAGGAGCGCTGTTGAATTTTGTCGGAAGTTGGAATGCGTTTCTGTGGGTTTTGATCGTTACTAACACGCCTTCCATGCGTACATTACCAGTCGGACTTCAGAATTTCAGTAGTAACGCTGGGACATTGTATAATCAATTGATGGCCGCATCAACATTTTCAATGTTGCCAATAGTTATTCTTTTCCTGTTTGCCCAAAAATACTTTATTCAAGGAATAGCAAGAAGCGGATTGAAGTGATAGCAAAGTGAAAGGAGAGTGTTTAGCTTGGAACGAAAAGCTTTTTTGATATTTCTGTTGGTAATTGCTGGAACAGCGTTGGTACTTTCGGGCTGTTTCAACATGCAATCCACTCTATCGTACTATTTTTACAATGAAGCAGCGCCAGCGTCTGTAGCACACATTTACGTTAGAATAAAAAGAATAGTTGCAAATGAGAATGTTATGAGCACAACTATAGGATCTACTGAAGATCTTTTGCAATACAATCCGGTGTCTATTTCGTCTGGAAATGCTTTGAGTGGAAATCAAAACAGTGTAACTTCTCTTTCAATTGAACTTGGACCAGTGGCTACAATTATATATGAAAATGGCAGCGAACGTTTCCTTAAGGTCGCAACTATCGTGAACGCGAAGTTTTACGGCTATTCCAATCAAAAATCTGTGCAGCCTATGCAAATAACCAAGGGACAAAATAAATCTGCGCTTGTACTTTGGAAACTATCGGATCTTGCCACCATCTCCACCACAGATATTTGGCATCCCCTTGCTATAGCTTTAGATAAAGACAGCACTGTAAAAGTTAGCGTTTCTTATCCGACGTCTCAAAAAAATTATTATAAAGCCGTGATATCTGACGGGATAAATTCCTTTGAGTTCAGTGCAAGCGGAAACTATGACATGGTGAATGATAAGTACGATTTCGAACTGTATCCCTTCAAATCAACTGGGGGATACTCAGCAGATGTTTCGATCCAAACAGCCACACAAACCGTTGCTTCAACGACTATAATCATTAGTGATAAGAATATTTCCTTGAATTTTTAGTCATATGAAGAAAAAAAACAAGATTATTATTTGGATACTTTTAGCGCTTGCCGCATGGTTTGTATATTTCGACATAAAATCTTACATTAACTTCGAAAGTACTTACGCGAAATATGAGAAAGTTTTAAGAAAATACAGAGATACAAAAAATGAGTTGGATAATCTTGAGAAAGAATTGAAGGAGTTGCATTTACAGATTGCGAATGATCGTAACAACATCTCACAAACCAAGTCGTCAGCAAGTCCTTAGAGCATTGAAACTGGCGAAACGGTTGAATGTGAAATACGTCTCCAGACGTCATCTTGTTTCAAGAAAAGGAGAAGCATTATTAATTGTAGAATCGGACAAAATTTCCGCTTTGAAGGATGGAAAGCGGCTCTTTTTTCATCCTTCACTTGCCATTATAAGGAGAGCAAATATACGATCTGGAGAAAGAGATTATCTTATCGAATCGCTAAATTTAAGAGGAAACGAGCGTGTTCTTGATTGCACACTTGGTCTTGGGAGTGAAGCCATATTAATAGCACATTTTCTTCCAAATGGGAAAGTCATAGGTTTAGAAAATTCTACACTTATTGAAATTATAGTTGAAGAGGGAATGAAGCACATGAAGTATTCGCAAAAATGGGTTGAAGAAGCTGTTAAAAGAATTGAGATTTTCAAAGCCGATTATAAGGAGTATATTAGAAAAACAAAAGAAAAATTTGATTGTGTTTATGTTGATCCCATGTTTGAGCATCCAAGTTACAATTCATCTGCCATAAACTGTCTTAGGCCTTTCGCAGATAATTCCACAGTAGACGCAAATGATATAGAAATTATGAAAAGAATAGCTAAAAAGCGTGTTGTGGTGAAGGCACGTTGGAACGATTCCATATTTGAGAGGTACGACTTCGATCATGTGATTGGCAGTCCTAAGAGTGGCATAGGTTATGGAGTGATCGTAATTTGAAGATACCTGTATTTACAGGTCCCACAGCAGTTGGCAAAACCGAATTCGCCGTGGAATTTGCAAAGCGAGTTAACGCTGAGATCGTTTCGGTTGATTCTATGCAGATTTACAAATACATGGACGTGGGTACTTCGAAGGTGAGTAAAAAAGTTCGTTCTGAAGTTCCGCATTACATGATCGATGTGGCAGAGCCAAGCGAAGAGTTCAACGTTGAAAGGTTCAAAAAAATGGCACTTCAAGCTGTGGAAGAAATTATTTCCAAGGGTAAAAAACCAATTCTTGTTGGTGGAAGTGGACTGTATGTTGAAGCTATAAAGTATGGCATCTTTGATGGTCCTTCAAAAAATGAGGTAATACGAAAAAGCCTTTACAAAATTGAAAATGAGAGTCCGGGATCATTGAAAAGGCTACTTGAATTTGTTGATCCTGTAGCTTCTTCGAAATTCGACCCGAATGATTTGGTACGTATTGTGAGAGCATTAGAAGTCTACTTGTTGACAGGCAAGCCTATATCGTCGTTGTGGTCTAAGAGAAAAGAAGATAAGCGCTTTGTTTTATTTGTACTGTATCGTAATCGAAATGAATTGTACGAACGAATAAATAAGAGAGTCGACAAAATGTTCAAAAATGGGCTTTTGGAGGAGGTTTCAAAGCTTCTCAAAATGGGATTTTCTCCGAATTTGCCAAGCATGAAGTCCATAGGATACAAAGAAGTGGTAAAATATCTTAGAGGGCAGATCAGCATGAATGATTGCATAGAAGAGATCAAAAAAATCACGCGTCATTATGCAAAAAGACAGCTCACTTGGTTCAGAAAGTACAAAGATGCAATATGGCTTGATCTTTCCAATGATAAAGAAACCCTTTTTAGGGAAATATTTAAAACATTGAAATGGGGGGCTTGATATGCCAGAAAAACAGAATTTGCAAGACAGACTTTTGAATTTTCTCAGGAAGCGCAAGATCGAAACAAAGATGTATTTGGTTAACGGGTTTCAAGTCAAGGGGTTTGTCAAATCTTTTGATAGTTACACAGTGCTAATAGAAAGCGGAAAGCAACAAAATATGATTTATAAGCATGCAATCAGTACTGTAATACCAACAGAGTATGTGAAACTTTCAGAGATTTCTGAAGAGACGAAAGAAAAAGCTGAAGAGAACTCTGAGAAAGGTGAAAGTTGAGAAGAGCGATACTTTTAGGAGTTGCCTATATTAGAGAAGATAACAGAATAGAAAGAGATCTGATCGAACTTGGCGAGCTTGCGAGATCAATTGGGATATTCCCAGTTGCGAGTTTTTGGCAAATCCTTCAAAGGCCTTTAAAAACATACATGGGAAAGGGGAAACTTGAAAAAATCGTGGAGTATACCAAACTCTACAAAGCTGATGGTGTAATAACAGACGATGAACTCAGTCCGGTGCAGAAATCGAAGCTTGAAGAAATACTCAAAGTGGAAGTCCTTGATAGAACTCAGGTAATACTTAGAAATTTTGCTCGTAGTGCACGAACAAGTGAAGGCAAAACAGAGGTTGAACTTGCTATGCTTGAGTATAAGTTATCATATATCAAAGGTTCAAGTAACTATCTTTCCCGAACAGCAGGAGGAATAGGAACAAGAGGCCCTGGAGAGTCCAAGCTTGAAATGGATCGTCGTGCCGTGAGAAAGAGAATTGCGCGGTTACGCTCCAAAATAAAGAAGATATCTGAAGATAGACTTCTCAAAAGGCAAAAAAGGCTTACTTCGATACTTCCAAAAGTTTCGATCGCAGGATATACTAATGCAGGTAAGTCTATGCTCCTTAAAGCCTTAAGCGGGTTCAAGGTCAAAAGCGAAGATAAACTATTCACGACCTTAGATCCGACTACAAAAAAAGTGTGGCTTGGAGAAAATGTTTTTGCTCTTTTTTCCGATACAGTGGGATTCATATCTAAGCTTCCTCCTCAATTGATTAGAGCCTTCCACTCTACTTTGGAGGAAGTAGTGGATGCTAACCTTATTCTCTTGGTTGCAGATGGATACGATGAAGATGTGGATGAGAAATTGAGAGTTTCCGAAAAAGTTCTTGAAGACATAGGTGCTGGTGATGTACCGAAGATAACGGTAATAAATAAAATTGATCTCTGTGATGAATCACGACTTAAAGAACTTGTTTACAAACATGAAGATGCCATTTTTATTTCTGCGAAGAAAAATCTTTATATTGATGAGCTCGTAAAACGGTTGCGTGAGGAGATCACAAAGGATTATTTGGAAAAAGAAATGGAGGTTCCAAACGAGATGTGGTCTACTGTTTCAAGAACAATAGGAATTAGGGTGATGAATTTCAAGCAAACCGGTGACATCGTGCAAGCCAAATTGAAAATACACCCATTTTTGGTAGAAAAAATTATGGAGGAAAATCGTGCTCTTTCATAGAAAAAAAGAGAGAGGACCTTTTCATACAAAAAAGGATTATCTCGTAGTCTACATTGAAAGCGAACGTGGAAGTATTTTCAGATCATATTTAAGAAAAGGATACGACTTTCGTGTTAATTACGGAGAGGGGGCTCCTGTACTTTTAGATAAAGAATTTGTGGGGGACTTTCCTGAAGACAAAGTGATTGTTCACGCTGAGTTTGATACAAACTACAAACTGATCTCATCAGAAATTCATGGAGGGCGTTTTTTAACCCCAGAAGAATACGAAGAACTTTCAAAGTCAAAGGAGGAAGGAAATTGAAAAAGCTTTTCACAAGCGAAAGTGTAACAGAAGGACACCCAGATAAGATTGCAGATCAGATTTCAGATGCGATTTTAGATGAAGCCCTTGTACAGGATCCCAAAAGCAGAGTTGCGATCGAGACTTTTGTTGTCAGAGGAGAAGTGATGGTTGGTGGCCAGTTAAGTACAAAAGCTTACATTGATATTCCAACAATAGTTCGCCAAACCGTACTTGATATAGGTTACACACGAGCTAAGTATGGATTCGATGGTGAAACGTGCGCTGTAGTTACGGCCATAGACGAGCAATCTCCAGATATAGCCCTTGGAGTTGATGAAGCACTTGAATTCAAATCTGGCGAAGAATTTGATGATCCACTTGAAAAGTTAGGGGCTGGAGATCAAGGTATAATGTTTGGATATGCCTCTGACGAAACGGAAGAGTACATGCCGATAAGTATATCTTTAGCTCACAAACTCGCAAGAAGACTCACTAAGGTGAGAAAAGACAAAATCCTTGATTTTTTGAGACCAGATGGCAAGACACAAGTCACAATTGAGTTTGATGGTAACGGAAAACCTGTTGCAGTTGATGCAATTGTTGTGTCCACACAACATGATCCAAATGTCTCCAAAAATGATTTAGAAAATGGAGTGCGTGAGGAAGTCATAAATTCCATAATACCGGCAGAGTATTTTAATTCAAACACCAAAATATTTATAAACCCCACCGGCAGATTTGTCATTGGAGGACCTATGAGCGACACAGGATTGACCGGTAGGAAGATAATAGTTGATACTTATGGTGGCGTAGCACCCCATGGTGGTGGAGCCTTTAGTGGGAAAGATCCCACTAAAGTGGATAGATCGGCTTCGTACATGGCAAGATACGTTGCGAAAAACATCGTAGCTGCAGGTTTAGCTCACAAGTGCCTGATTCAATTAGCATATGCTATAGGCGTTGCAAGACCAGTTTCCATATTTGTAGAAACTTATGGAACGGGTGTTATTCCAGACATAGAACTTACAAAAGTAATTAGTGAAATGTTTGATTTCAGACCAGGAGCCATAATAAAAAATTTAGACTTGTTGAAACCCATATACAAACAAGTGGCTGCTTATGGACATTTCGGACGTGATGATCTTGACCTTCCTTGGGAAAGATTGGATAAAATTTCAGAGCTGAAAGCTGCTGTTAAATAAAGAAGCCACAACTCGTAAAGTATCACTTTGGGCGAGTAGCAGCTCGCCCATTTAACATCGAAAAATCATATTGTGCTTCAGTTTCAAGGGTTTTTTACATTTAAGTTATGCAAAAGAAACCAAACTGTAATTTGGCTCATTCAGGCTTTATGGTATGATTTGAACAATAAGCTGAAAAGAGGAAAATATGACTAAGAAAACCAGTTGCATTGATTTTATTAGTTTTAACAAAAAGCAGGTTAAGTATTCGCCCGGTGGAAGAGCGAATGCTTGATCATATGCTTTGATTAAGAGCAAATCCACCGGGCCACATCGAATTTAAAGATGTGGCCCTTTTTTTATATCAAATTCTTAGGAGTGATAAGATGATCGTAATGAAATTTGGCGGTGCAGCTTTGAAAAATAGCGAGCGTGTAAAAAATGTTGGGAAAATCGTGAAACAACACATCAAATATAATCCAATAGTTGTCTTATCCGCTGTTGGAGACGTAACAGATTTACTACTGGAAATGGGAGTAAAAGCATCTCATGGAACGATTGACAACAAATTTTTCACAGAAATACATGAAAAAATGTGTGATGAACTGAATATTGATTTCAGTAATTTTAATTCTCTGATAGAAGATTTGAACAAAACACTTTTTGATGTAAAAAAGGTTGGTATTTTAACACCTGAGAAAAGAGATGTTCTCTTAAGTTTTGGGGAAAAATTCTCCGTCAAAATTGTTTCTACATATTTAGAAAAAATTGGGCTCAAGAGTCGTGCATATGACTCATGGGAGATAGGGATAATCACAGATTCCTCACACGGAAACGCAAAAATTTTAGACGAAACTTATGAGAACATAAAAAAATTTTTTGAAAAAAATTTCACACCTTTTTCAAAAATTCCGGTGATTCCAGGATTTATAGCGAAAAGCTTTAATGGAGAAATAACAACACTTGGAAGAGGAGGAAGTGATTTAACAGCATCCGTTATAGGTGCGGCTCTCAAATGTGAAGAAATTCAGACTTGGAAAGATGTTGATGGGATATTAAGCGCAGATCCATCTGTCATAACCAATACGAAAGTTATAAAACACCTTTCTTATAAAGAAGCTCACGAACTTGCGTTTTTTGGTGCCAAAATATTGCATCCTCATAGCATGATTCCTTCGGGGAAAAAGAATATACCAATTCACGTAAAAAATTTTCTGTCTCCAAATAGCACTGGTACGATTATATCTAGCAAAACCGATGAAAAAGGAGAAGGATTAAAGGCCTTAACTTGTAGGAAAGATATAACACTTGTGAACATAGAATCTCCAGAAATGATAGGCAAATATGGGTTTTTGGCGCAGATTTTCACCATATTTAAGAATCTTAAGATCTCTGTTGATCTGATCGCAACCAGTGAAGCGAGCATTTCGCTTACCTTAGACAATACTATTAATATAGAGGAACTCGTTAAACGTTTATCAAACTTTTCTGATGTGAAAATCAAAAGAAAGATGGCAATTGTAAGTCTGATAGGAATACATTACAATTCACCCACTATTTTGGGCAAGATATTTTATGTTTTTCACAAAGAAAAAATAAACATTGAAATGATATCTCAAGGAGCATCAAAAGTCAACATAGCGTTTGTTATAGATGAAAAGTATGCAGACAGAGCCATAAAAGAAATCCATAAATATCTGTTTGAAGAGAAAATACCTTTGGAGGTGATAATGTGAGGCTAGGAATCATAGGTTACGGTCAGATGGGAAATGCAATCGAAAAAGTGGCGATCGAACGTGGACACAACGTTTCAGTTATTGTAGATCCTAAGAAAGGGTATCTTTTTGACGATATTCCTATTTCTGCTTTGAGAGCAGTAGATGCTTATATCGATTTTTCAGAACCGGATGCGCTTGTCGAAAACATCAAAAGAGTGGCTGATTTGGGGAAAAACGTGGTGGTTGGTACGACAGGATGGTATGAAAAGCTGGATATGATTAAAGAAATAGTGTCAAACAAAGGAATCACTCTCATTTACAGTCAAAATTTTTCTATGGGAATGAACATATTTTTTAACATTGTGCAATTCGCATCACGAGTGATAAATCATTTCCCGGAATATGACATATCTGGCTTTGAAATTCATCACAACAAAAAGAAAGATATTCCTTCCGGTACTGCGAAGAAAATATCAGAACTGATCATAGAAAATGTAGATAGAAAAAAGAAGCCTGTTTTTTATCCCGGTAACCGGAAGATAAGTTCGGAAGAATTACATTTTTCCAGCATCAGATGTGGAAATTTTGTGGGTGAGCATACCATAATAATGGATTCCCCATCAGATACTATAAAACTTTCCCACAGTGCAAAGAACAGAAAAGGATTTGCGATTGGTGCGCTCATTGCTGCAGAAAATATCGGCAATTTAGAAGGTGTTCACACTTTTAGTGAGATTTTAAAACGGATTTTAAAGGAGGAATTATGATGGAACTTAAAGGTACTTTCACTGCGCTGATAACACCATTTACGGAGGATAACGAAGTCGATTACAAAGGTTTAAGGAAGAATATAAAAAGGCAATTAGAAAACGGGATAAATGGTTTGGTTGTACTTGGTACAACTGCGGAGACTCCCACATTATCAACAGAAGAAAGAGATAACATAGTTAAGATCGCAATTGAAGAGGCAAAAGGCAAAGTTCCCGTCGTTGTGGGAACTGGAACTAACTCCACGGAAACAACCATTAAGAGTACAACAAAGGCAGAAAAATATGGAGCGGATGCCGTTTTAGTAGTTGCCCCATACTACAATAAACCACCGCAGAATGGGTTGTACAGTCATTTTAAAAAAATAGCAGATAGCGTGAATATACCGATAATTCTATACAACGTTCAGAGTAGAACCGGCGTGAACATAGAACCTGAAACTGTTTTGAAATTGGCAAAACACCCCAACATTATTGGAATCAAAGATGCCTCAGGAGATTTAAGAAAAAGTGCTATGGTGATAACCGCTGTAAAAAGAGAAAATGTTGATTTCAGTGTGGTAAGTGGTGATGATATCACTGCAGTTTCTTTGATGGCGATCGGCGCAAAAGGTATCGTCTCTGTTGTTTCAAATATTGCACCCAAAACCATCGTGACAATGACGAATTTTGCACTTGACGGCAGATTTGATGAAGCACAAGATCTGTATAGCGAAATTTTTCCGTTGCTTACAGCATCATTTATTGAGACAAACCCCATACCCATAAAGGAAGCAATGAGTATGATAGATCTTCCAGCTGGAAAAGTACGTTTACCCTTGGCAGAATTAAAAGAAGAGAACAGGGAAACATTACTCAAAACAGTTAATAGATTGAAAAAATATCTGAGATAAGGAGGGCAAAATGGATTTAGAAAGCAAAATTTTGGAACTTTACAATTCTTGTGCTCCATATTCAAAGGATGATTTTGATACATTTGAAAGATTCATTTCACTTCTTGATAACGGGGAGATACGCTCCGCGGAAAAAAAAGGAGATGAATGGATCGTAAATTCATGGGTGAAGAAAGGCATTTTGCTGGGTTTCAAGATAGGAAAGCTTGTTCCATATGAATTTCAAGGAATCCGGATGTTTGATAAAAGCACCTATCCACCAAAAGCGCTATCACCTGAAAATAAAGTGCGTCTTGTGCCAGGAGGTACTTCTTTGCGCCGCGGAGCTTTTATAGCTCCCGGCGTAACGATCATGCCTCCTTCGTATGTAAATGTAGGTGCTTATATTGATGAGAAAACGATGTTGGACTCACACTCATTGATAGGAAGTTGTGCACAAATCGGAAAAAATTGCCATATAAGTGCAGGTGTACAAATAGGCGGTGTTCTTGAGCCTATAAATGCTTCACCAGTTATTGTTGAAGATGACGTTTTAATAGGCGGAAACGCAGGAATATTTGAGGGTGTTATTATAAGAAAACGGGCAGTTATCGCAGCGGGAGTGATAATCACGTCGTCGACAAAGATCTACGATGTAGTTTTTAACAGAATCATTCAAAAAGATAAAAATGGGATCTTAGAAATTCCAGAAAATAGCGTCGTGGTATCAGGAAGCAGACCTGCAAAAGGTGAATTTGCTCAGAAAAACGGAATAAGTATTTACACTCCTGTGATAATAAAGTACAGGGATGATAAAACTGAAGAAAAATCCCAACTTGAGAAGGTGTTAAGGCAATGAATTTCGAAAGAGTCGCGGGAATAGAAAAATCGCTCATAAGGAAAATGTTCGAAAAGGCTAATGATAAATCCATAAATTTGGGAATAGGGATGCCATTTTGCAAAACAGCGGAAAGTGTGAAAAACTATGCAATAGAAGCCATAAAAAACGATAAGACTTTTTACACTCCTAATCAAGGGGTAAAAGAACTCAGAGAAGAGGTTGCCAAAAAAAATTCTGACGAATTATCTTTGGAATTAGACAGTGAAAATGTATTGATCACCAATGGAGCTACTCAGGCAATTTTCACGTTGATGTTCTCACTACTCAAACCAGGAGACGAGGTCTTGATTCCAGATCCGGGCTACCCGCTATATAAAACAGTTGCAAAGATGCTTAAGTGTAATATAAAGCGTTATACTTTACTTTTGGAAAATGATTTTGATCTCAATGTTGATGAAACTTCTCAAAAAGTAAGCACTAAGACAGCTTTAATAGTTTTAAATTCTCCAAACAATCCAACTGGTATGTTGATAAGCAAGAAGTCTTTAGAGGCAATAGCTTCCTTGATAAAAAATGAAGGTACGTATGTTTTATCAGACGAAATATACAGAGGGCTAAACTATGAAGAGCCTATTCCCTCCATTTCGTCTTTTTTGCCCCTTGAAAGGTTGTTTGTGGTATCCGGTGTTTCGAAAGAATTCTCTATGACTGGTTGGAGAATTGGGTGGATAATATCATCACGATATAACATATCACAGATTTTGAAAGCGCACATGCACATCATCTCTTGCATATCCGAGATAAATCAGTTAGCTGCTGTCGCGGCGCTGAAATTAAAATTTCAAAATATCAGAGATATTATGAAATTCAACAGAGACTTTGCCGTGGAGAAACTCTCAAAGATACCAAGAATAAAGTATAAAGTGCCGAAAGGTGGTCTCTACATTTTCATAAATGTATCAGCTTATGGAAATGGAGAGAAAATTGCAAATTTACTTTTAGAAAATGGGAACGTTATAACTATTCCGGGGATCGCATTTGGTGAACATGGCAAGGACTTTATCCGCATTTCCTTTGGAGCGGATCTCGAAAGCCTCGAAAGAGGCTTGGATTCGATGAGGAGGTTTTTCTCATATGTCACCGTATGATTTTACAAATATGGATCCATTCTTGCACAATTTGCAAATAAGGAAATTCATCCTCAATTCTAAGTATCCTTTTTTCATTTATGACTTGGAGAAAATAAAGAAAAATTTCATTTCTTTAAAGAACGCTCTTCCAAGAAATTTTCAGATTTATTACTCTATGAAGGCCAATCCAAATGTTAACGTGGTAAGATTTCTTTATACTCTTGGATGTGGCGTCGAGGTCGCATCAGGTGGTGAACTTGAAACAGCAACTAAAGTTGGTGTACCACCCGAAAAAATAATTTTCGCTGGTCCTGGAAAGAGAGATGAAGAACTCTTTCAGGCGATAAAATGCGGAATAAAAGTGATAAACGTTGAGTCTTTTAACGAACTTTCCCGTGTGAATGAGATCGCAAAAAGTCTAAATTGTATTCAGGACGTAAATATCCGTGTGAATCCCTTATTCAAAATAGAAGAGTCAGCTCTTCAAATGGGTGGTGATGCGCAAAAATTTGGCATAGACTTCGAACAAATGGAAAAATTAAAAATGCTTCTAACTAATTTCAAAAACACAAATTTGGTGGGAATTCACGTATTTTCGGCTACCCAGATATTAAACCAAACTCTGATCGTCAAAAATTTTGAAAACACGATCAAGATCGCACAAGCTGTAAGTGCTCTTCTGATGAAGAAATTAACTCTTGTCGACATGGGATCGGGATTGGGAATTCCTTACAGCAAAAATGAACACGAAGTTGAACTTGGGAATTTAAAAGAATCCATGCAAAGAATAATTGATAGCACTCAACTGCAAAATAACACTTCATTTGTGATTGAAACCGGGAGATTTCTCGTAGGTGAAAGTGGATATTACGTTACACAGGTCATCGACAAAAAGATCTCTCGGGGCAAAACATTCATAATTTGTGATGGTGGTATAAATCATTTGCTTAGAACAGCACTAATAAACACAGCACATCCCATAGCAGTTATTCAAAGGAATGCAAGAGAAGAATTTGAAACGGTATCAATTGGTGGTTCGCTTTGCACGTCATTAGATTTCTTTGCAAAAGATGTGGTGTTACCTTTGATAGAGATCGGAGATTACATAGTCGTAAAAAACAGTGGCGCTTATGGATATACCGAAAGCATGCCGTACTTTTTATCGCACGATTTCGCAGATGAATACCTGTATGTAAAAGATGAAATAAAGCTCATCAGAAAGGGTAGGAAAATAGAGGACATGCTTGCCGAGCAAATTTTGGTTTTGTAGTTACAAAGGACAAAAGCCCGGGTTTGAAGCCCGGGATGAAAAATCTTTTTCCTTACAGAATTGGATTGTCTTGTAATTTTTGTGCACGTCCTGAGTTACTCGTTTACTCAATTTTCATTATAGGAACATTTTCGGGGATTATCAAATGCGCTTCGGTATTTCTCAAAACTTCATCAATGGTAATCCCCGGTGCAATTTCTTTCAAAACAAGTCCGCTTTTCGTAGGTTCTATCACTGCCATTTCGGTAACTATCAGATCAACTGGTCTTATAGAGGTAATTGGAAGAGTGCATTCTTTAACGATCTTTGGCTTTCCTTTAGCGGTATGAGTCATAGAAACTATGACGCGCTTTGCGCCTGTTACAAGATCCATCGCTCCACCCATGCCCGGTATCATTTTACCTGGTATCATCCAATTTGCAAGTCTGCCTTTTTCATCAACCTGCAATCCACCAAGTACTGTAACATCAAGATGACCTCCACGTATTAAACCAAATGAGGTTGCACTATCAAAACACGAAGAACCAGGCAAAGCGGTAACATACCCGGCACTTGCATTTATTAAATCGGCATTTTCCATGCCTTCTTGTGGTATTGGTCCCATTCCGATAATTCCATTTTCAGATTCGAAGAAGATGTTGACATTTTTGGGAGTGTAATTGGCAACGAGAGTTGGTGTGCCTATCCCTAAATTAACTAAGTATCCGTCTTTCAATTCCAGTGCAATTCTTTTTGCGATCAGAGTTTTTGCATCCATTGTCAACGCCTCCCATCTACGATTACATAATCTACCAGAACGTTTGGTGTGTGTACCTCATCTGGTGGCATAGCACCAACTGGAATGATTTCTTCAACTTCAGCGATTACGATATCTGCTGCCATAGCCATGATTGGGTTAAAATTTCTAGCTGTGAGAGAATATGCCAAATTTCCCAAATAATCGGAACGTTTGGCTTTTATAAGAGCAAAGTCAGCATGAATCGGGAGTTCCAAAAGATATTTTTTTCCATCCAACTCAACCACCTGTTTTCCATCTTCTACGATAGTTCCCACTCCAGTTGGGGTGAGTATTCCACCAAGCCCCACACCAGCTGCACGAATTCTTTCAGCAAGAGTACCTTGTGGGACTAATTCGACTTCCAGTTCTTTTTTGATCATCTGCTGTTGTGTTTCCGGATTTGTACCTATGTGCGAAGCAATGAGCTTTTTGACGAGCTTTTTAACGATTAATTTGCCTATTCCCCGATCTGGAAAAGCTGAATCATTGCACATAACGGTGAGGTCTTTTTTTTCCTGATTTATGATCTCATCTACGAGGCAGGCCGGTGTGCCGACTCCCAAAAACCCTCCTACCATAATGCTGGCACCGTCTGGTATCATTTTAATAACTTCCGTTGGTTTCAGAACTTGCATACTTCTACCTCCTCACAGGCTACCAATTACCTTTCTTCATTGATTGAAATATTTAACGCAGCAAACTACTGTGTTATTATATTATACGTAAGTAATTTCTACAAATATGGAATGAGATCATCGAGAACAGAGGTGAAACCCACTGTGAAAAAGATCGACTTAAACAGCGATCTAGGAGAGGGATTTGGAAAGTATAAATTGGGCAACGATGAGGAGATGATGAAGTACATCACTTCCGCCAATATTGCTTGCGGATTTCACGCGGGAGATCCATTAATCATGGAGAGAAGCGTTAAGCTTGCCATAAAACATGGAGTTGCAATTGGTGCTCATCCTGGATTTCCCGATTTGATGGGCTTTGGTCGAAGGGAAATTAAAGTGACGACTGAAGAAGTGAGAGATTATGTGATTTATCAAGTTGGAGCACTTTTGGCCTTTGTTCGCACACTTGGTGGAAACATGCAACACGTTAAACCTCATGGAGCTCTTTACAATATAGCTTGTCAGGATTATAAAATAGCTCACGCTATTGCAAGAGCGGTATACGATGTTGATAAAGAATTAATACTTGTGGGGTTGTCTAACTCTCAGATTCTCAAAGCTGGGAGGAAAGTTGGACTTAAAGTGGCAAGTGAAGCTTTTGCAGATAGAACTTACATGCAAGATGGAAGCCTTCTTCCGAGAAATGTAAAGGGAGCTGTTTTAGATAATGTTGAGCAAATATTGGATAGAGCTCTTGAAATAGTAGAAAAGGGAACGATAACCACCGTGAACGGTTCAAAAATAGAAGTTGAAGCGGATACTATATGTGTACATTCAGACACTCCAAAATCTGTGGAAATTACCAAGAAATTGAAAGAAACTCTTGTTCGTCACGGTATAAAAGTGGAAAGGATGAGTATGTGAGAAAACAATTCAAATGTGTCCCTTATGGGGATAGTGCAGTGCTTGTCGAATTTACAAACAAAATAGATCCAAAAGTAAACGCGATGGTGCACTCACTTTCAGCTCTTATTTCAAATGAAAAAATTGAAGGTATCGTTGAAACAATACCGGCATACTCTTCACTAACTGTTCTCTACGATCCAAAACTTCTTGACTTTCCTGCCATTGTTGAAAGATTAAATGAACTGGGCGACAAATGCAAAGAACGAGAAAAATTTTCTTCTCCAATCAAGATTCCAATTATCTACGGAGGGAAATATGGACCAGACTTGCAGTTCGTGGCAAACTATAATCGACTTTCCGCTGAAGAAGTTATAAAAATACACAGTTCTGCAGAATACCTCGTATATATGATAGGCTTCACTCCTGGATTTGCTTACTTGGGAGGCATGTCTAAGAAAATAGCAACTCCCAGACTGGAAAGTCCAAGAAAAAAAGTTCCAGCCGGTAGCGTTGGAATAGGCGGTGATCAAACCGGCATATATCCAATTGAAAGCCCGGGAGGGTGGAGAATAATAGGAAGGACGCCACTTAAGTTGTTTGATGTTGAAAAAGATCCACCTGTACTACTTAAGCCTGGTGATAAAGTGAGGTTTATCCCAATAATTGAAGACAAGTGAGATAAAAGCTAAAATGACAAAGTTAATCATCAAATCAGCTGGACCATTCACAACAATTCAGGATTTAGGGCGCTATGGTTATCAAAAATATGGAATTCCGCCATCTGGAGCTATGGATGGTTTTGCTCTACAGATTGCCAATATACTTGTAGGTAACAAAAGGAATGAAGCTGCGCTGGAGATCACTTCTGCGGGATTTTCCGCTATATTCCAGGGAGAGTGTGAAATAGCCATAACCGGTGCCGATTTAGGAGCGACCCTGAATGGAAAGGCGATAACACCTTGGCAATCTTTTCACATCCAGAATGGAGATGTTCTGAAGTTTGAAAAAGTAAAGACTGGCTGCAGAGCATACCTAAGCGTAGGTGGAGGTTGGGACGTTCCAAAGATCTTGGGTAGCAAATCAACTTACACACGCGCTAACATAGGAGGATATCATGGCAGGAAATTAAAAAATGCAGATGTGATAGAGATTGGAAAATCATATCACTTTGCTTTTCGAAATGTGAAAATACCATCCCACATAGTTCCAACATATTCTAATCATAAAGTACGTGTAATCTTAGGACCCGAGAGCAATCGATTCTCTAAGAAGGAGATCAACAAATTTCTTTCTTCTAGTTATCGCTTAACAGGACAAAGTGACAGAATGGGTTACAGATTGAGTGGCCCAACTTTGAGAGCCAAAAGAGGTAAACATGATATTTTGTCAAATGGTGTACTTCTTGGTGCAATACAAGTACCTCCAGATGGTCAACCAATAGTGATGATGTCAGATCATCAAACAGTGGGTGGATACGCTAAAATATCCACAGTTATTTCCGCAGATATTCCATTGCTTGCTCAGCTTAAGCCAGGTGATAACCTTTCTTTCAAGCACGTGAGTTTTGAAGAAGCAAGAAAAGCATATCTAAGCATGCAAAATATACTGGATCTTCTGGAAAAACAAATAAGAAAGGAGCCAAAAGTATTTTTTGTTAAGATCGGCGAGAAATTTTACAAAGTAAAAGTAAGAGCTTGTTCAAAGATAGTGCCGAAAGAAATTGGTTTTTCTCCGAGATAGTGAGGCTAATTTCACTTTTGAAATGCAAGAAAGGCTTTCTCTAATTACACTGAAATGGAGGCGTTCTTATGAAAAAATTAAGTGTGGTGTTGATTTCACTACTCGTTTTTTCGTTTGCTTTGTCATTCGCAAATTCAGCATTGTCACCGTCAAACAACGAAAAAGCGGTTGTGAAGGCCAACAACAGTTTCGCGATGAATCTGTACGGCAAGTTGAATAATGAAAGAGGAAACATTTTCTTTTCTCCCTTCAGCATCTTTGACGCTCTGTCCATGACTTATGTGGGTGCGAGGGGAGAAACGGCAACACAGATGGCAAATGTGCTTCACATAACACTTGCACGAAAAGATTTCAATTCTGGATTTTCAAGCCTCTTAAAAGGGATAAAATCAAACGCTCAAAAGGAAGAATATAAGCTCAACATAGCCAATGCGATATGGTATCAAAAGAATTTCCGCTTTTTAAAGAGCTTTATCTCGACCATTGAAAACTATTACGACAGCGAAGCTTTCGGTGTAAACTTTTCGGACTCAAATACCGTAGATAGAATAAACAAGTGGGTTTCCAAAGAGACCAACGGTAAGATAAATAAGATCGTCGGAAAGATCGATCCGCTGACGAGACTCATTCTCACCAATGCAATTTATTTCAAAGGTGAATGGGCTTCGGCATTCAGCACTTCAACAACCAGGCCATCCACATTTTACGTGAATCCTCAGCAAAAAATAAAAGTCCCAATGATGTATCAAGAGGCCAAATTCAATTACGTGGGAAATGAATCCCTTCAAGCGATTGAAATGCCGTACGAGGGTAAAAAACTTTCAATGGTTGTGCTTCTTCCAAAAAATAAATACGGCATCAAAGAAATTGAAAGATCTTTAGATCCGTCTAGCTTACAAGACTTAATCTCACAGATGAGGATGCAAAAAGTGAAAGTTTATTTCCCGAAATTTAAGCTTGAAACCAGCTATGATCTTAAAGACGTCTTAACGTCGATGGGAATGTCAGATGCTTTCAACAATGCAGATTTTTCAGGTATAGACGGTGCGAGAGATTTACGTATTTCTAAAGTCATTCATAAAGCGTATATAGACGTGAATGAGAAAGGAACAGAAGCTGCGGCGGTAACGGCTGTAGTGATGGTGTTGACTTGCTCACCCAATTTCAAACCTCCAAAAATACCAATCTTTAGAGCCGATCATCCATTCGTATTCTTCATAATTGACAGATCGAGCGATGAAATCCTGTTCATGGGTAGAGTGATGAATCCAGTACAAGGCTGAATTCAAGATGAGATAAAAAGCAAAATATATCGATGCAAATGAAGCCTCGGTTTTAAAGCCGGGGTCGTTTTTTATTGCATCTTTTGCCACTGAAAAAAATGCATGAAAAACAAAAAATTGTTTGCACTGCAGCCAATATATGGTGCGTAAAAATACACGTTACGAATTCATTTTTTATTTTTGTTCTCAGATTGTGCACGAACATTACAAGGCGATCCAAAATTTGTAAAGAAAGAGATTTAACATCTCCCCTCGAAGTTTTCATCAAGACATATGAGTGGGCCATCGAAGATAGAGGGTGGTGTGATTTGTATAAAACACACCCCGCCTTTCAGGCACCCCTCTTGATAGAGGGGACTAAAAGCCAAAGTAGTCCTTCCTTGAGGAGTGGGATTGCACGGTGTGCAATGTTTTTCCCACTTCCATGACCGAAGCGATAGCTGAGAAGGAGACCGCGTAGCGGTGGAAGGTGTTAGGTATGCAGCGTGCTTTACACAGAGTCCTTGACCATAATGTTATTCCGGGCTTGACCCGGAATCTAAGGATGAGATCCTGAATCAAGTTCAGGATGACGCTTGATAAGACTTCGAAAAAAATTCTTTTATCGCTTGAAAAGCGATGTTTATTTGACTCACGTTGTGCGTGAAAGTAACGAAAAAGAGATAAGCTGTAACGAAGGTCATTGAAAAAGGCATAACGATTGAAAAACCGACAACACCTCGTGTAAAATTAATTTGAACAACCAACTCACAGGAGGTGTTGCCGGCATGAATATTATGCCATCTATTTC
>JALSLY010000003.1 GCA_026988035.1 Thermotogae bacterium | reverse complement strand
ATGGACTTTGCATGTGGGAAGCGATTGAAATCCGTCATAGTGGAAGTGGTCGATAATCTTGAAAAACATGGACACTTTCCTTTCACTCAGCAAGTAAAAGAGAAATTACTCAAAATGAGTGCTTCCAGCATTGATAGGATGTTAAAAGGTGAAAGGAAGAAGTTCGAGATAAGGGGTAAATCCCACACGAAGCCAGGGACTCTTTTAAAGCAACAAATAAAGATAAAGACATTCTCAGAATGGTCTGATTCCAAGGTAGGTTTCTTGCAGATAGACCTTGTTGGACATGATGGGGGAAATCCCAAAGGGGAGTTTTGCTACAGCTTGGATATGGTAGATGTAGTAAGTGGATGGGATGAAGTGGTGGCGATAAAGAACAAAGCACAAATATGGACTGTTCAAGCGATTGACGTTGTACGAAGGAGATTACCATTTGAGATGCTTGGGATAAACTCAGACAATGGTTCTGAATTCATAAACGCACATCTTTCAAAGTATTGTCAATCGAACAAGATTGATTTCACACGCTCGCGCAAATACAAAAAGAATGACAACTGCCATGTTGAGCAAAAGAATTGGTCTGTAGTCAGGAGAAATGTGGGATATTTCAGGTATGATACTCAAGAAGAGTTAAAACTTTTGAATAAGCTGTATGGATACTTAAGGCTTTATAACAATCATTTCCAAGCTTCGATGAAACTGATTGAAGAAATGAGATATGGGAGCAAGGTAACAAAGCGCTATGATAAACCCACCACTCCATACGAAAGACTCTTGAGTTCTAAAGATGTACCTCAAGAAAAGAAAGAAGCTCTTCGTCAAACACACGAAACACTTGATTTATATGATTTAAAGCGTAAGATAGTGAAATGTGCGAACAAGCTCTTCAAGATAAATGAGAAAAAGAAAACGGAAAGGAGGCATCTCGATTCCGTCAAATTCAATGTGTAGATTTTATTTTGAAGCAACGAATGTTACTTCCTGTAGATTTTATTTTGAGGCATCACGTATCCCGAGTTGACTCTCAGCTACCGCTTGCGCCTTCGCGCCCTACAAAATACAGTAGAACGGACATGGAAGTGGGAAAGATATTGGTCGCGGCTACCGCCTCGGTCATGAAAGCAGGAAAAACATTGTGCACCGCACAATCCTGCTCCTTTTTAGGAAAGATTAAGTCTCCTCTATCAAGAGGAGTGCCTGAAAGGCGGGGTGTGTAATTCTCATACAAATCACACCACTCCATATGAAAAAGTCTTGAGTTCTAAAGATGTACCTCAAGAAAAGAAAGAAGCCCTTCGTCAAACACACGAAACACTTGATTTATATGATTTAAAGCGTAAGATAGTGAAATATGCGAACAAGCTTTTCAAGATAAATGAAAAAAAGGAAACGGAAAGGAGGCATCATGTATCTGAACATCAGAGGAAGCGTGGAAGAGTGGCATATTTATCGTGTATGACACTCAAAATGGTAAAATAGTTACCAAAGGGGGTGTTGTTGTGGAGTTAGACGGTTTTGGCAATATTTTTGGGGTGATAAGAAAAAATCCAAGAGTCATCTTTCCAGCTCTTATAGGAGTTGCTGTGGCTTTGCTCCTCAATATAATTTCGTTTGAATACTCCAGGATGCTCAAAACGATGAATTTTGGGTGGATACCGTTCTCATTCGAAATTTTCAAATGGGGTGTGGCCTTTACTCTGTCAGGGTTGACAACTTTACTCATGAAAAAGAATGCAAAGGAATCTCATGAACTTTTTTCTAAAATATTTTTGGATGTTTTTATATTTTCCACCTTCATGGCATTTTTCGTTGTTACAGGGTTTGGCTTGTACGTTGTACCAGGTTTGCTAATTCTCTTTTTCATGATCTACATACCGATCGAAATGGTACTAGAACAAAATACAAGCTCTTTGGAAAGATTCAAGGGAAACTTGAACTTCATTTTGGAAGATGCTCATGTTATTCATACATTTATTGCTCTTCTTTTGATAATTGTTTTCACGTTAATTCCATATATTGGTGAGTATATAGCGATGTTCTTCTACATTCTCTGGATCCCAAATATCTATATCTCCGGGAAAAAGGAGAATGATGAAGAAGTAGAGTGGTGATGCTTGTTGGAAGATTATGAAAAAGCGATGCGTGAAATACTTACTCAAATTAACAAAGAATACGGCTCATCTAACGCTAAATTGGTAAAAAGAGCTTACGAATTTGCTAAAATCGCCCACGAAGGGCAAGCACGTGAAAGTGGCGAGCCTTACATTTCTCATCCTGTTAGCGTTGCAAAGATCGTTTCAGATCTTGGTATGGATCCCCCAACGATATGTGGAGCGTTGCTTCACGATGTTGTCGAAGACACAAATACGACTATAGAAACAATGAGAGAAGAATTTGGTCCTGAAATCGCCTTAATAGTTGATGGTCTCACTAAAATAGAAGCGCTGGAAAAAGAAGACGTGAAATTTTCCGAGATCGAGACAATTCGAAAGATGATTTTTGCGATGGCTCAAGATATACGCGTTGTGATAGTTAAGCTTGCTGACAGGCTGCACAATATGAGAACTTTAGACGCTCTAAAAACTGAGAAACAGAAGCAAAAGTCCCGCCAAACGATGGAAATTTATGCTCCAATTGCCAATCGAATTGGGATATACACTATAAAAAGGGAACTCGAAGATCTTTCATTTAAACACTTGTACCCAAAAGATTACCAAGAGATCAAAAAACTCGTTGATAAGAAAATCCGAGAGAGAAGTCAGGAAATAGAATTCTACAGAAAGAAACTGGATGAATCCCTCAGAGAAAATAACGTGGATTTCATAGAAATTGATGGCAGGATCAAGCATTTTTACAGTATATGGAGGAAAATGCACATCAAAAACAAACAATTTAGCGAGATATACGATCTGTTTGCCCTAAGGATTTTGGTTAAAGACGTCTCAAGGTGTTACACGTCTCTCGGAGTGGTACACAACTTATGGAATCCAATACCAGGAAGATTCAAAGATTACATAGCTTCTCCAAAATCAAACGGTTATCAAGCGCTTCACACCTCCGTAATGACCGATAAGGGAGACGCTTTAGAGATTCAAATAAGAGATGAGAGGATGCATCATGAAGCTGAATACGGAATGGCTGCGCACTGGAAATACAAAGAAGGTGAAGTGAGAAAAAGTGAGTGGATCAACAGGCTAATTGAATGGCAAAAAGATTATGCCAAAGGTCTTTCGAGATGGCGAGACTTTGCAAAAGAGCTCCAGCTTGACGAAGTTTTTGCATTTACTCCAAAAGGAGAAATAAAGCATTTACCAAAAGGTGCGACTCCTATAGACTTTGCTTATACCATACACACAGATATAGGCAACCACTACGCGGGAGCAATTGTGAACGGCCGCATGGTTCCAATGGGATACAGAATACGGAATGGAGATAGAATACGCATAACAGTTGATAAAAACAGCACTGGACCGAGTCTTGATTGGCTTAAATACGCTCATAGTTCCAGAACGCGGGCGAAGATAAAAAAATACCTTCGTGAGCGATTTTCAAAGGATTACATAGCTCGCGGACGAGAAATTTTACGTGAAATAGCAAAAAAACACCACGTTTCGGTTGAAGACCTCCTCACCGACGAAAAAATTAAACATTATCTTGATGTGCGTCATATAGAGAGTGAAGAGGAATTTGAAGTTCGTTTGGGGGAAGGAGCTATCACATCTCTCCAGGTTGAAAAGCTCATTGAGAAAAAACCACCAAAAGAAACAGAGATCTCGTATGCACCTTCAAAACCGGAAGGAAAGGAAATATTTGTCGAAGATCTCGACGGAATAGAAGTTCATTTTGCAAAATGTTGTAATCCAGTACCGGGAGATCCTATTGTAGGTGTCGTAACACGAAGCCATGGTATAAGCATACATACTGCAGACTGTAGAAATTTGAGGGGTGTCGACCGCGAACGAGTCGTTAAAGTTTCTTGGGGAATAAAATCCGATGAACTTTTTGAAGCAAATGTGGGAGTAAAAGCTTATGATAGAGAAAAATTCTTGGGAGATATAATGAACAGAATTCGAGAAAAGCACATTCAAATTGTCGGTGTGGTATCTTATGCTGATGATGTTGGAATAGCACACGCATCAATTCGAGTAAATGTTTCTGATTTAGAGCAACTGAAGGATCTTATGGAACATATACGTAAAGAAAAGGGAATCATTGAAGTTCGAAGAGAAAGGGGAGGAATGAGTGAGGGCAGTGGTCCAGCGCGTTACAAACGCAAAGGTTGAAGTCAAACAAGAGACAGTTGGAGAGATAGATAAAGGAATTTTGGTATTTCTTGGTGTGGGAAAAGATGATACTTGTGATGATCTTCTGTGGATGGTAAAAAAGATACCAAACCTCAGAATATTTGAAGACGAAAACGGAAAAATGAATAGATCTTTGGTAGACATCAATGGCGATATACTTGTGGTTTCGCAATTTACCCTCTACGGAGACTGCCGCCGCGGAAGACGTCCTTCATTTTCAAATGCCGCTCCCCTTGATGTTGCAAAGAAAATGTACGAGGAATTTTGCGCACGTCTCTCAGAGAAGTACAACAGTCTTAAAGTCTCTCGGGGTGTTTTTCAAGCTGATATGAAAGTCATTCTTGCAAACGACGGGCCCGTAACTTTGCTTTTAGATTCCAAGGGGGATTTTTAATCTGCTTAAACTCTTTCTTGAGGTTCATAACCAGTAAGCTTTATGAATATTTCCTCAAGTGTTGGCATAGAAGTGTTAAATGATTTCACACGAAGATGCTTCTCTGTAATTATTCGCATAATCTCTCTAAAAGTATTTGAAGATGTGTATAATATTTCCAGTCGATCCAAGTTTTTGCTGATCTTTTTCACATCCTTAAGAGTACCAAAAATCTTTTGCATGCTTTCAATTGATAGGTTATCCTCCAATTTTACCGTGATCTTTTTCACCTCGCTGTCAAAATTAGATTTGAGCTCTTCTAAAGTACTGATGATCAAAATTTTCCCTGATTTCATTATCGCTATTCTATCTGCCAAACTTTCAACTTCTTTCATCAAATGAGTGGTGAGAATCACGGTGGTTCCATTGTTATTTATGCGTTTTATAAGATTCCTCACTATCAATGAAGTTTGGGGATCCAATGCAAGAGTCGGTTCGTCAAAAAAAACTATTTTGGGAGAGTGAATGAGCGCACGAATAGTATTAACTCTTTGCTTCATACCGGCAGAAAACGTGTCAACTGTTTTATTTCTCCAACGCCACATTTCTACCAATTTCAACAGCTCTTCTGCTTTCCGCATTGCCACACTTTTGGGTACATGATACAGTCCCGCAAAGAACAGAAGATTTTCCAAGGCTGTGAGTCTTTCATAGAGAATTACGCTCTCTGAAGCCAAACCAATCCGTTTTCTCACTTTCTTTTTCTCATGCGAAAGTTCATGTCCCATAATGTGAATCCTACCAGAATCTGGTTGTATAAGAGTGGCAAGCATCTTAATAGTAGTGGATTTCCCAGCACCATTTGGTCCAATTAGCGCAAAACATTCACCGCTTTTCACCTCAAAAGATATGGAATCAACGGCAGTTATAGACTTAAAATGTTTTGTTAGTTCTTCGACTTCTATGGCATTCAATTCGCATCCTCCTCGACTTTCCAAATCCACCAATCTTTTTTCCACCTTAAAGGATAATCGCTACATGAATATCCATAACGTTTGTACCCGTGGGACCAGTAATAATTAGGTCATCAAGTTTTTCAAAGAAGTGAAAAGAGTCATTGTTATTTAGAAACTTTTTATAGTCCATTCCTATATTTTGAGCCCTTTCCAAGCTTGTACCATCAACGATCGCACCAGCAGCAATAGAGTATCCATCTATTCCATCTGTACCGAACGATACAAACGAGATCTTCCTTCTTGCTATTATTGGAACGATGGAAAGAGCCATTTCTTGATTCCTGCCCCCCATACCATCCCCTTTAACGGTAACAGTTGTCTCTCCCCCACTTATAACAGCAATTGGGGAACTAAAGTCCGTATGCCCGGATTCGATTTCTTTATATATTCCTCCGAGAGCTTTTGCAACTTCTCGCGATTCACCCTGAATGCCAGAACCAAGATACAAAGTTTCATAACCGTTACTATTCATAAAATTCCTCGCAGCTGCGCAAGCATCCCGGTTTGACGCAACTATTACATGTTCAACCTTTTTCCTGGATCGAACGCATTCATTGTTCTTTATGGCATCTTCAACAGTTTGTGGAATTTCTACACCATATTTCTCAAATATTTCGAAAATGTCCCTTGGACTTATATCTTGATGAAAAGTAGGGCCGGAAGCTATTGTTCCCAGATCATCTCCGATCACATCGGACATTACAAAAGAAATCATGGGAGCTCGTGCAAAGTCAGAAAGTTTCCCACCCTTTACGAAAGAGAGACTCTTTCTTACAATATTCAATTCTTCAATGTTCGCACCGGATTTCATTAGAGATTGAGTGATATTCTGTAATGTCTCAAGATCTACTTTTGGGTATTCAAAAAGTGCCGATCCTCCACCTGATATCATAACAAGCACAAGATCGCTTTCACTTGTTTTCTTGAGAATTTCGATCGCATATTTGGCGGCTTCAACACTCTTTTCGTTGGGAAATGGGTGTCCACCTTGTATGTATTTGATTTTAGAATCTCCGAACCTGCTCACGTCTTCATTTGTTACCACCACTCCCTTTTCAACCTCGAAAAAATCAGTGGCAGCCTTGGCCATTTTTAAACTTGACTTCCCAAACGCCACGAGATAAACTTTCCCGGAAGGTCTTTTAACATCTTCAAGTTTTTCGAAAGTCTTCTCGTACGGATCTATAGACTTAAGAACATGAGAAATGAGTTCACGTATAAGCACTCGATTTTTCTTGCCGGAAATCATCATCACATCCTTCCTAAACACATAGGTTCAATATTTCCTTCACATCTGAAGGTTGAAGCTTCTTTAGTCTTCCAAACGGGGTCCTCATTGCAGCATTTTCAACTATTTTGTCAACACTTTCTACCGGAATTTTCGCATCAGACAGCGAAACCGGAAGTCCTATACTTTTATACCAATCTTTTAGACGATCTATACCCATTATTGCGGCCTTTTCATGATCAAGTTCATCAATGCCAAAGACTTTGTTGGCAAATCTCGCAAATTTCTCAACATCTTCCTTGTATGTGTACCTCATCCAAGCTGGCATGATTATTGCAAGACCGGATCCATGTGCTATATCGTAAAGCGCGCTCAAAGAATGCTCTATTGCATGACTTGCCCAGTCTCCTCCGCTTCTTCCTGTGCCATTTATTCCATTGAGCGCAAGCGTTGCACTCCACACCAGATTGGCGCGAGCCTCGTAATCATCGGGAGTTTTTATGAGAATGTTTGTGGAATCTATAACCGTTCTTACGATCCCTTCCGAAATCTCGTCCATGATTTGAACATTCCTGCTACCATCAAAATAAAGTTCCAAAACATGCGCTATCACATCAGCAGCTCCATTTGCGGTTTGAATTTTTGGGAGTGAAAACTGCACACTCGGATCAAGTATAGAAACTCTTGGATAACTCTTGACAGACCAAAAAGAGTATTTTTGCTTAGTTTTTTCGTTTGTAATAACAGCTCCGCCATTCATTTCCGAGCCCGTTGCAGATATTGTCAGTACAACATAAATCGGTAAAGATTTCTTTGCTTTGTACTTACCTATAAAAGCGTCCCAAATATCCCCTTCATAATAAAATCCAGCGGCGATTGTTTTAGAGCTGTCGATCACGCTTCCGCCACCAATGGCGATTATCCCGTCTACTTGTTCTTTTCTCGCCAGATCCACACCTTCGTGAACCTTACTCAAAACGGGATTTGGTTTAACCCCTGAAAGTTCCGCAAAGTCAATACCGTAAGACTTTAAAGAGCTGATAACCTGATCATAAACACCATTTTCCTTTATACTTCCCTTGCCGTACACCAACAAAACCTTTTTAGACGTTTTTACCACTTCTTCACCCAATTTGGATATCTTTCCCTTGCCAAATATGATCTTTGTTGGATTCTGAAAGACAAAATCTTTCATGCTATCTACCTCCCGCAAAGATTATGAATTTGAACTTCTATAATCTTTAATTGCCTTATCCAATTGAACTAACAAACTTTCTAAATTCTCCCCATCCGATGGATAGGAAGCAATAGCATATTTGATTCTGACGTCGTATTTGAATGTCATGATCTTTGAGGTAATGGTTTTCCATTTTATTTCAGCATCCGGTTTCCTCATTCCAGTCAAACAAAGTAGAAACTCATCTTCTCCGTATCTACAAGCAATATCCGTAATTCTTGAGCTTGTCGTTATCGCTTTTGCTATGAATTTCAAGAGCACATCACCGTTGAAATGCCCATATTTATCGTTGAACTCTTTCATATCTTTGACATCCATCATGATCAAAGATACAAAGTCGTTTTCTCTTTTGGCCCGTGCGATTTCACGAATCGCAAGCTCTTCAAACTCTTGGCGTGTAAGCAGGCCGGTTAATGGATCATATCGCCTGGACAAACTGCTTTTCTCCGATAACTCATACATGGATATGAAAGAAGTTATGTAGTACAACAACATTTTTACCATTTCTCGCAGCCTATCATTCACCGTGAGTTTATCAAAATTAACAACGAATTTAACTTTTTCTGAATCCGTTTTCAGTTCAATACTCATAGTACTATCAAACACACGATCAAAGTTAAACTCGTTGACGGTTCCAAGATGTATCATAAGGTCTCTGTATTTCATTCCCACCCCATTTATGGATCTTGAAAAGTCTAACATTCGTCTGAACGCTATTTTCAAGGCACTTTCGAGGTCCTTTCGTTTAGCTTTAACATCGTTGAAAAGTATTGAAAACTCCACAAGTAAATGGCTGATATTGGTGAGCTCTGAATTCGTTTCGCTCAAATCCTCAACGAGATCGCTGTATTCACGTGACCTCTTTTCAACTTCATCAACAAGCGCGTTATACTTGTCAATGGCAGGATTATTTTCATTCTCAACCACTTCATATCTTTTGAACGTGTCAAGTTCTTTAAGAAATTCTGCGAATTTAACGAGAGGATTGATGTTTTTTCCATAAACCCTGTAAAATAAACCATACGATATCAGGAAAAACGCGAATAATACAAACAGGTATATGAGTTGAACTTTTAAGATCGAAAGCAATAAAGGGGAAAAAGGCTTCTCCAAAATAATACTGTAGCCATCAAAGTTCATCTTTTTCACATTTACGATCATTCCATCTTCTACAAATGGATGGAGAATTTTGTGTGCGATCAAAGCGGAAAAATCTTTCCATACAGGTGTTCCTGTCAAACTCACTCCGAGTCCGGTACCATCAACCAAGAAAACATCACTGTTTTTGAGCTTATTCAATCTAATCGGAGAGAACTCCGCAATTGCCATGTGTTTCCCGTTTCCTGTTTTAGAGGCGATCGTGATCAGCGGAAGATCATCCTTTTCATGCAAAAGCGATATATAATTTCCCTTTAACGAAACGAATTTGTAGATATTCGAGTACCTGTAATTTGCTTTTGAATTGAGAGTCCCGAAAGACGATATGACATCTCCCCTCAGATCTATTAAAGCAAATCCCTTTATCCCCGCCTCTTTCGCAAGGGAAGAGGCATAAGGGGTAAGACGGAACATCGAAAGCGTGTTGAAAAAACTTTCAAAATTATCTGAAACGTGATCAGCTATCGAATTTTGGTAACTATTCAGATCTTTTAGACGATACTCATAATTCAAATACACTTCCCCGCACATCAACAAAAATAGTGTGAATAAAACTAAGGGTATCGTGATCTTGGGCTTCATTTTTCTCCTCCAAATGTCCAAACGAGTTTGAAGTTCAAAGGTAACACCTCATAGAAATATATAGGTGAATTCACACTCTTAGCTTTGAAGGAGAAATTTCCCCTTTCTCCGAGAAAAATATGACTTCCAAGATATTTGTAAACTCGATCGGAAGGAATCCTGTTTTTGGCAAGATCGTACGTAACGATCACAGCATCGTGGGCTAAAATAGCTGGAGAGGTAACTTGAAGATTTATATCAGCCATTTCATTCTCAAATGCTGAGGATACAGCGTGTAAATTGACAAATCCGACTGTTATCATCCCTTCCGAAATTTTGATATTCCTCATTAACACATCGCCCCTGAAACTCCAATCACTTCCTATAAATGGGATTTTCCCAAACTTTGATTCTATCTTTTGCATGACATTTACGGATTCTTGGGCTGACATGATCAACACGAGCGCGTTTGGAGCCTTATTAATAGAAGAAATATCGGATATGGAAAGCGTTTTAGTTTCAATACCTTTTAGATCTTTAACAATCTCGTTTGAGAGATAATTCACGTATTTCGCATTCGAGGCACTTTTTACAATTAAAATCGTTCTATATCCTTTGTATCTTATATATGCCGCTATTGCTCGTGCTTGGATATCATCCGTTGGTGAAATCGTGTACACATACTTAGAGTCGTTCACAACCTGAGGATTTGTAACTTGAGACTCTATTAGAATTGAATGACTCTTTGATAACAAATCTTCTATTTTTTCAACATCAGAAGACGTATCAAGTCCCACAAAATACCTAACACCCATCTTTATGGCGTGTTCCAATGCTTTTCTGATATTTCCATCGGCATAATTGACATTCACAAATTCAACGTTGTTTGGCAGCTGTTTCAGTGCGAGCAAAACACCCGCACGTTCACCTGAGTAACTCTCTGTTGTTGAAATCAAGATGCCAACAACAGGCTTTTTGTTGAATACTTTAAAAAACAAAATTGATCCCGCGGTAATCACCGCAATTGTTATCACCAAAATTACTAATTTTTTTCTCATTGTGTCCTTTTTGCCATTTCCGATGCAATGTATGATGCAACATCGGATGGCATCGTTCCAGCTCCAAATCCGGCATCATACCCGAGCTCAACGGCAAGTTCGTGCGTTATCCGTGGTCCTCCTGCAATTAGTAATACCTTATCTCTCATTCCTTCGGCTTCCAATACGTCTACAAGTTCAGTGAGATGCTTTATGTGAATATTTCTCTGCGTAACCACTTGAGAGACAAGTACAACATCTGCGTTGACATCTCTGACCTTTTTTGCCAACTCAGTTGGTGCAACTTGACTGCCAAGATTGTAAACTTTGAACATCTTGTATCGTTCCAAACCAGAGTCACCATGAAATCCTTTCATGTTCAGAATGGAATCTAATCCAACGGTATGTGCGTCTGTACCTATTGTTGCTCCAACAATAGTCACAGGTCGCCTGACATTCGTGGATATGTACTCATCCACTTGCTCCATATCCATCTTGGGTGATTCAACACCAAGAGCTTTTATTGAATCATAATCAACGAATTTTTCCGTTCTACCGTAAACAACAAAGAATGTGAAATCATCACCTAAGTCCTCAGAAAATACGATCTGCACTTCTGAAAATCCCATTGAACTCACAAGTTGTCTCGCCGCTTCTCTGGCACGCGGACCATTTGACACAGGAAGTGTAAAAGAGAGCTGAACGGCACCATCGTCCATTTGATCGCCATATGGCTTGATATGAGAAAGATTGACCTTCTTCACACTCATACTCTCTCACCTCTGAGTTCGTCTACCATGCTTTCAAGTATCGGATTGTAATAATCTTCTCCCTTGGAAAAAACACCATCTCCACCTTTGCCTTCATCACGTTTTCTTGCTATATCTCCGAATGTCCCTTCTTCTATCGCTGATATAAGTCCCACTTCTTTTACATGCTCTAAAAGCTTCACCGCATTTTCAAGAACTTCATTCGCTCTCTTCTGTATAAATCCATCTCTCTTAAAGACTATTTCACCACCTATGTTTTTCGCGTTGTTAAAAACGTATTTAGCATTTGAAATGGCTAAATACCTATCCTGAAGAAAGGGCGTGTGTACTGCTTCAGTAAGCATGCCAAGCAGTTGAATGGATTGTCCCGTCATGATTGACACAAGATTGTAAAGGGTGTTCATAGCGTACCCCTTGAAAATATTCCCAGTCATATGCCGAGTCGGTGGCATGTACTTTGGAGTGGCTTCAGGGAAAAGCTCACGTGTCAGCATAGCATGCGCTATTTCGTACAAAAAACCATTGGGCACATCCGGATCTATCTCAAACGCGTGGCCTATTCCCATGTATTTAGGTTTCATGTAACTCTTCAAAGCAAATTGTTCATTTATGAGCTGAGAGGTCGTAACTGTGTGCGCACGATCGATGGGATCAGATGTTTTTATGTAATTATCTTCTCCAGTGTTTATGGTAATGTGAGAATAAGCAGATATAAGCCTTGAGGTGTATTGATCCACAAATGTTCTGATCATATTTATATTTCTAAAAAGAATACCATACATGGAGTCATTCAAAAGAAAATCAAGGCCTTCGAGTGCTCCCATAGCACTGATCTCAGGCATGCAAAGCCCAGATGCATAATTCGTAAGACGCACGTACCTTCCAACCTCTTGTTGCACTTCATCAAGGGCTCTACGCATGATCTTGAAGTTTTCCTGTGTGGCATAAGTTCCACCATACCCTTCAGTTGTAGCTCCATACGGCACATAATCCAACAGAGATTGAGCGGTAGATCTTATCACAGCTACTATATCTGCACCCTCTTTTACTGCTGCCCGTGCTTGAACAACATCTTCATAAATATTTCCCGTTGCCACTATAACGTATAAATATGGTTGTGGAGGGTCTCCCAATTCTTCAAGCATTCTGTCGCGCATCTCTCGAACTTCTGCTATACGTTTGACCGCTGATCTTGTCATTTCATCGATCTTTTCTGCGACAATCCCTTCATTTTGTGGGGGAAGATCCATCAGTGAAAATTCGCGTCTACCGATAGCTTCGGCCAATTCTTGAGGTGTCATCGATTTTGCAACGCATCCATTTGCTATCCAGTATGCTATGCCACGATCGATGCCTCCACCATTTTTCACATCATCAACAACAACATTTGGAAGCGGTACGCCTTCCGCGTCGATCCCATCAATACCGTAAAGTCTCGCAACGGTTCTCTCAACAGAAGTGGTGCTTTTAGCATCTATAAACCTTTGAACGTCGTCCGTAACATCTTTTGCGAGTTCTCTCGCTCTCCTCACCAAATTTTCATCAAGATCCAAATGCGGTATCTTTTTGTTCAAGAGACTCATGCCTCCTCTCAGTAAATACTACGGGCGCGGCAAGCAGCGCCCCTACGAAAAGAAAATTTCATCACTTTTGGTAAGATGTCCATTTGGATTTTCTCTATCGAACTCCCACCGTAAAGGGTTATCTAAGATATATTGTCTTACGTTTCTCAACTCCTTCTCGTTTCTTATAATATGTTCATAATAATTGCGCTGCCAAAAAGCTTGTCCTGTGCGTGATAACATTTTGTTTATTTTAATGGAAGATATCGACTTAAAAGCTCTCACAATATTACCTAATGTGCATGCATTACTGGTAGGGGCGCGGCAAGCAGCGCCCGTTCTAATAAAGATGAGCCCGTGAACATGATTCGGCATTATAACAAATTGATCCAATTTAACATTCGAAAACCGATTTGACAAGCTCAACCATGCTTCTTGGACAATTACTCCAAGATCGTTAAACATCATCTCGCCACCTTTAATTTTCCCGAGAACGCAAGATTTATTTTGTACACATACTGTTATAAAATATGCACCAGTTTGAGAATAATCATAGTTTTTTAATCTAATTGAGTGTCTGTTATGATAAATTTCTATCGCTCGCCTCTCTATGAATCTTTAACCGTTTTCACAACCTCATCAATTGGTAACCTCATCTGTGTCCCATCCGACATCCTTTTAAGAGTATAAAGCCCGCTTCTTACCTCATCTTCTCCTACAACCAACACGTAACGGGCATTTCCCTTTGAAGCGTTCTTGAACTGGGATTTTACCTTTCTTCCCATAAGATCGACATCTACTCTCAAAACTTTTGAAAGTTCCTTGGCTATTTTTAACACATCAGCGCGCTGATCATCTCCAACTGCGACAATATAAAGATCCACATCTTGAAAAGATGGAATTTTTTCCTCGGTTTTTAAAGCGAGAATGATCCTTTCCATACCAGCCGCAAATCCGACAGATGGTGTTGACGTACCACCGAGTTCCTCAACTAAGTTATCGTATCGTCCGCCACCAATTATTGCATCTTGAGCTCCAAGTAAAGGATACTTTATTTCAAAAACCGTTCGTGTATAATAATCAAGTCCTCTAACTATCGATGGATCAACTTCGTATTCTACATTAAGCTTGTCGAGCAAACTTTTCAACTCTTCGAAATGCACTTTGCAATCGTCACACAGGTAATCCAGAATGTTTGGAGCAGATTTGGCGTATTCAGCGTCACGTTTACAATCCAAAAGTCTGAGTATATTCCGATTGTAACGTGTCTTACAATCGCTGCAGAGCTCATCGAGAAGTGGTTTGTAGTATTCTTTCAAAGCTTCTTTGTAGCTTGGTCTGCACTTCTCACAACCGGTTGAATTTATCTTCAATTTGAAATTCTCAAGTCCAATTGCTTTCAAGCTTTCAATAGCCACGAGTATGGTGTAAACATCTGCTATAGGTAATGAAGATCCTATAAGCTCGATTCCATATTGATGAAATTGGCGAAGCCTTCCAGCCTGAGGGCGTTCATAACGAAACATTGGACCTATGTAAAAGAATTTTTGAGGTAATCCCTTCGATGCCAAATTGTACTCAACAAAAGCTCTCATCACAGGCGCAGTGCCTTCTGGTCTAAGTGTTACAGATCTTCCACCTTTGTCTTCAAAAGTGTACATTTCTTTTTGAACTATATCGGTTTCTTTTCCCACTCCTCGATCAAAAAGTTCAGTTGCTTCAAAAATCGGCGTACGTATTTCGGAGAATCCAAAATGCTCTGCCACATTCCTGAATTTATTCTCAACCCATTCCCAAATGTACGCATTTTCTATGATATCGTTTGTGCCTTTTATCCTCTTGATCATGTATCCTCCTATCAACAGACGAACACAGTTCGCCTCTATGTTCTTTCAACAACAAATTCGTCGTACATCTTTTTCAACCTTCTTATGTCTTCCCATGTGAGAGCTTTGGGAGAACCTGGTGCTTTGGAAGCATTGCGGAGCAAATAGCTTGGATGAAACATTGGAAAGATCTTTATTTCGTCTTTCCACTCAAAGAGCTTTCCTCTGGAAACGGTTATGGATTCCGCTTTAGCCCCAAGAAAAAATTTCAGAGCCGTTGCACCAAGAGGGACAATTATTTTAGGATTTATGGCGGCAATTTGGGCATATAGATAATGTGAGCATGCTTCAACTTCATTTGCCAAGGGGACTCTGTTATTTGGAGGTCTACATTTCACTATGTTGGCTATGTAGAGATCCTGACGGTTAAACCCGGCAGATTCCAGTATTTTATCGAATAATTTCCCAGCTCTACCCACAAACGGTCTGCCGGTCTTGTCTTCTTCTTCTCCTGGTCCTTCTCCTACAAAGATGATTGGAGAATATATGTTGCCTTCACCTGGAACGGCATTTGTACGTGCATTCCCAAGTTGGCATGCTTTACAACTTTTCACCCTATTTTCTATTTTCTTCATTACTTCTTCTCGAGTCAAAAAAACACCTCCCATACCTCACCATTTTACCACAGTAAGAGCAGCAATGGCGAGAAAAGCCATCTGATATGCGAGTCCTTCTTCAAGTTCAAATGGATCACCAAAATTCGGAAACGAAATCCTTTTTCCCACCAAAATCCCAATTGCAATTGTCGCTAAAATTTCTGTCGTGTACATAACGCCCCCAAATGGAATTAAAAACATCAAAGAAAGAATGGCAAATTCAAGTGGAATTTCGAAGGGAGAAAACTTCCATTTTAAATCCGGGCCAAACAGGTTCGCAACGTAGACAGATGTGACAAAAGTTATCAAGATAGACACCATTGGATGCGATTCTCCAATGGCTATCTTTGCGAAATATCCAGCAAGTGGGGGCATTCCTGCAAGAGAAAGTGCACCGATTGTGGTGGATATTTTCCCGTTTTTTGAGAACAGAAGCGCCTTGGTATTTGAATGAAAAAAAGCGTAAATAGCAGCCGCAATTGGTGAGACTCCAAGAACGATGAGCGAAATTCCCATCTGTGATGTTGTTGAAAACGCCAAAATGCGTTTGAAATTCTTCTCTCCAAATGCATAAATTGCTCCACCAAATGTGGAAATGATTCCAATTACAAGAACAAGCGTTTTTAAATTGCTCGGTAGAATATCGTAAATACGTATTATTGCAAATATTCCAGCGTTAACAACTATTCCGGAAAGAACCATTGAAACGGGAGTTTCAGATTTGGAATATGCATCCACAATCCATGCGCTCAGTCCAAGTATCCCTGACTTGACAAGCAAGGCGGTTAAGATCAACGCTAAACCGAACTCGGGAATCTTTTCCAGTTTCAATGCACCGAGAGCCAACACTCCTGTCCCGTAATAGACGATCAGCGTGCCAAAAAGATAAGTGTTTAGTGCCACAGCGCTGAGTAGCATATACTTAAGTGCTGCCCATACTCTTGAAGGTTTCTTGCCGTGTCCAACCAGCAAAAATGAGATCAGAGATGTGAGTTCGATCGTCACGTAAATATTGAAAAGATCATTTGAGATAAAGAGTGCGTACATAGAGGCGAAAAGATAATCCAACATAGATTCAATGGAAGGCTCCCATTTCTCAAATCGCATTTTCACCGAACTCCAAACTATTAAGAGCGAAAAAATAAACCAGAAAGAAATAGAATCATACTTGACTTCCACACCAATTGCGGAGCTCCACCCTCCCACAACAAAAATCGCTGGTCTTTGAAAAAATAGAACAATTACTGTAAAAAAAGCCATCGATAAGAGCTCGATCCAGTTCATCCAACGATTCTTGGTGAAAAGTCTTAGCGTTCCAAGTATTACGGCTATAAGAATTGGCAACAAGAGCATGTTGTGCCCGTTCAACCAAAAAAGATCACTGTTCATCTTTCTTTATCCTTTTTTGCAATTTATAAGAATCTGTTGTGTGATAAACGCTTGAAAGGTAAACCACAAATACGAGCGAAAGTGATAATACTGCGAATCCAACAACTATGGAAGTTATGATCATTGCTTGTGGTAGTGGATCTACTCTATCTATCGGAAGGGTGAGAATCGGTGGTAAAGGGCCATTGTGACTCACAATTACAAAAGAGAGTGTTACTGCGGTTTCGACGATTCCAAGTCCGATGAGCTTGATCATCAGATCTCTTTTCAGAACCATGATCACGATCCCGATACCAAATATCGTTATGGATAAAAATAAATTAAGTTCCATCACACGCTTTCCTTTCTTTTGGAAAACTCATAAAATATCAACCACCCACCAACGAAAACTTTAAAGCCGATCGTGCTGTTGAGAAGTAAAGCACCGCGTCCACTAAAAAAGTCACCAATTTTACCGACCGAAAACCCTGGAAAAAAGAATCCGCTTGGAATATCTGCAAATATCACGTACAATACAATAATGATGAGTATACTGTTTTCGATCCACTCCAGTTTGAATCGCTCTACGCCTTTGTGAATCTTTTCCGATCCCATTGCCATAGTCAACACAACTATCCCGCTTGCTGTTATGGCACCACCGCTGAATGCACCTCCGGGTTGAAGATGACCGATGAGGGCTGTGTACAACCCCCAAAGGATTATCACCATTCCCAGAAACAACAGATCAAACTTTATCAGTGGAGAATTCGCAGCTAAGATCTTTCCGCTCTCTTTTACCCTGTTGGCATACATTGAAACACCTGTTATTGCTATCGAAAAGATCAACACTTCAAAAAGTGTATCGTAGAATCTGAAATCAAGATAAATCGCACTCACGATATTTGCACTTCCATCGTAAAGCTCCGTGACAAGTGGATAATGATTGGCATTGTGAGGAATAATCGCAACAAACGCACTCACTGTTAAGACTATGGCAACTGATGTGATCGTGACAAACAAAGAAATCTTTTTCATCTTACGTGCCTCTCTACAATCTTTTTAAGTTTTCCCTCTTTCTTGATGTCACTCAAATACATATTGAAAGAACGAAGCAACTCGGGTTCATCATCAATTGTGGCAAATGAATAAAAAATATTCCTCTCCTCGTATTCCGGGACGAGATCAGTATGATTTTTGAGTGCAGAATGCAGATATCTAAAAAGATCAACGTAGAAACCGCTGATTTCTCCCTTCTTAAATGCTTTTGATGCTTTCGAAAAGGAAGTAAAGCCTCCGAGGAATTTTGAACTTTCGCGTTCTCCAAAGTAAAGAATCTTTGTTTCAAGAAAACCATCTGTCATCCTTGTATCAAGACTATTTTTCATATTCACAAGCGCTCCCGCCACAATTTCGACTCGTCCCCTTTCGAGCATTTTCACCGCTTCTTCCAGATTCGATTCTACGATTTTTAGTTCCAGCTCATGAGATTCACAGTAAGAACTCAAGAGCTCGATTTCAAGTTCATCTATAGAATCAGAAACCTTTACAAATGCCACCCACAATTTTCCTTTATGTTGGAGTACAACCATGTACAAAAAAACTGTGAATACCAGCCCTATGGATGCTTCTGCAAGCGCCACATCTGGTGCAGAATAAATAGAGAAGACCACAACCGCCATAGTAGAGAGAGCGGCATACATCAAAATAATTGTCATTCGATTCTTGATGAACAAAATGGAGGCTGAAAGTGCTACGATCGCTAAAATTAGCGTTTCGACGAGTGCCATCTTTCTTCCTCCACGTTTATTCTTGTCCTCACAGCGCCACGTGCCAAAATGTGCGTAATAGCAGGACCTTGAAGAAGTATGAGAAAAAATAGAAATAGATATTCCAAATGGTGATTAGAGAATACTGCAAAGGTGAGCAGCAAAGTTGCAGCACCAATTGTATCGGATATTCCGATGAAGTGAAGTCTAACGTAGTAATTTTTTAAAAATGTTCCGGCAACCGTCCCAATGACCATCAAGACAATTGAAAAGTAAATCAGAATATTTTGGATCACATTCACTCCTCCAAAAAATGTGAAAGGACAGCGACAGTTCCTAAAGAAAGCAGGCTCATTACTAATGCAACATAAATCAAATATTCCATATTCTCCGCAAAACCAAGAACGGCAAGAAGCACCGCGGATTTTGTTGTTGAAGATGAGAACCCCACAACACGATCCCACACCGTGGGACCCTTTAAAAGCCTGTAAAGTGGCAAAATAGCAATAACAAGAAATAGAAACTCCACACTTCTTCCTCCCCTGTCATCAATGTCACCGAGTTTTGAATAGAAATCCTTGACTGTAATATCATTGTGGGCTTGACAATCTTAACAGAGTCCTTGACTCAAATACCATTCCGGCCTACGAGCCGTTGAATGGAGTCCTTGACCATAATGTCATTCCGGCCTACGAGCCGTTGAATGGAGTCCTTGACCATAATGTCATTCCGGCCTACGAGCCGGAATCTCATCCTTACTATCTCTTAAATCTTATCCTATGAACGTGCATAAAGGATGGTTCTGTATCAAACACGATGGAATCTGGTGTCAGAGTTGTAATCCATGTGTCGATACCCAAATGTGAAGACTCAACGTGCTTCACCTCTATGGTGTACCTATTGAGCAAAAATGCCGAGCACAAAATTATCGCGCTTGCATAAAGACCAAAAACGTACTTCAAAAATTTCCACACGATTTTCATCCCACAAAGCCCTCACTTTTCCAGTGTTTAGAGTGCCATTCTTGATCCATGAATTCTTTCATAAAAGGTCTTATGGCATCTTCTGAAATCTTAACATTTTGTCCAACGGTCAAATAAAGCTCGTCTTTACCGTGCGAAAATTTCCAAATTCTTTTCACCAGCGGGCCCATAACGGTGTTAACAGGACGAAGAATCTTTACACCATTGCGGTTTATAATAGTCCAACCAACAGGTGTATTGAAGGTCTTCGATATCTTCGTGAAAATGTCATAAGTGAATAAAATGGCAGAGAATCTTTCTTTGTATATATCAAAATACTTCCTGAGCTTTTCATACATTTCGAGCTTTTTAAGTATATCAAAATAAGCCTGCCAGTAAGAATTTTCAAGATCATAATTTCTAACTGGCGATTTCAGGAAATCGTCTACAATACCACAAAGGGCGGCTTCTGCTTGTTTGAAATTCAAAAGCGCTTGCCTAACATTTTTATTCGCAAGATGTAGCTCACCCAAAGTGTTAAGTAACATGAAAAGTGCACGCCTTGCCGTTATAGAAGTGGGGTTCATTTTTAAAGCCGATTTTATGAGAGTCCATGCTTCGTTACCATAGGTTTTGTCCTTTGTTGAAGCAAAAACAACCGAATAGACCATTCCCATGGTGGAAAACGGAACATCCGGAGCCTCAGATGTCTTTATTATGAATTTTTTCGATGCGTTAAACCAAACTCTAAAAGTATGGAGATCCTCCAATTGAAGTCTTCCAGTGGATGCTAAAGATTCAAGAACATTCGAGGATGCCGTGAAGTATCTTTGTTCAAACGGCGCCGCTTTCAACGCTGAAAGTGCAGAGTCAAGTGTGACTTTTATATCTCCCTGAGTTTGAGCAGACAACGCGAGCTGGATGTAGCGCATTGCAGTATTGTTCTTGGCAGAGAAATAAAGATTTACAAGGTAAATACCCGCAAATGCAAAAAGAATATAGCTCAGGGGTGCGTACGAAATCGCTTGTAGGCCTGACGAAACTGACACAATGAGCATAAGAGAGAGGTAATTTATCTGAAGTGGAAAAGAAAAGAGCAAATCCACCGAATATCCAACGATCGCTATGGCTATCCATGGCATTCCATCAACGATTGAAAAATATATCGAAGCGCAGAGAAGAAAGAGATAAACTGCAAGATGCGTAATTCCTCCCTCAATGAGTAAGTCCAAATAATAATTATGACATCGATCGATAACTTGCGTCATGAAATATCTCGACGATCTTCTTGAAAATCTGCTTCTCATCGCACGAGCTATATTGGATACGCCATATCCCAAAATGGGATGAAGTTTAAAAACGCGAATTGCTTCTCTCCATATGAATGCTCTATTAACGGAAGAAGAAACAGGTTTTGAATCAGACGAATCATTTGCCGTTTTTGTTTTCGAATTTTTTCTTTTGACAAAGTCAAGTGCAATGTTGAGCTTTTGACGCGTGCTTTTACCTTGAGGCGTAAAAAGATAAAGAATTGGAGGTGATATTACAACAGCTAATGCGATAATAATCATATACAGAGGTGATGGATAAAAAAGTACATATATCGTCTCAAGTAAAGTGATCAAAACAGTTGCAATGTAAGAACCACGCCCGTGCGACAAAAACAGTCCCCAGCTTATTGCCAGATAAGAAATGACAAAAAAGACGAATCCAGTTGAATTGTAAAAAGCGAAAGTTAAAGGTAGAATTGTAACGAGAAAGTTGGCAACGGGAATAGGATTGGATATCGTTCCAGTGTATCGTCTGAACCCAATTGACTTCAGATAAGACCAAGGGAATTTTATGTGCCTCTCTTCATCCAGAAATTGCAAAGTCAATACAACAGACTCAACAATCGCGGCAGCCAACATTACCTCGAAAAAAACACTCGTTCCTGCATGGTAAAGCACTTGCCAACTTGCAAATAAAACGATCGGCACAGTGAGTCTGAATGTCATTCCCATTTGACGTTCGATACCGCCGAAGTAAGAAAAGAGTGGAGATTCGCTTGTTACAAAATGCAATACGATGCTTATCCACCATATACCAAGAGCAACGATCACAAGAGCATTTGGAAATGCAAAAGAGTTCGTGGCAACGATCCTTGCAGAAACGATCGAGATCGGTATTGCAAAACCATTTGCAAATACAGTATGAGTCATTGCAAAGGGCATCCAGGCTAATGAATCAACAGTGAGAGTTACGTGCAAGAAAGCTAAAGCGAAAAGCATAATCTCGTACATCAAAAGTACGTTACTTGGAATTACTAAAGAAAAGAACGTTAGCGTCCCAAAGAGCGCTATGGAAAGCAAAGAATATTTCAAATCCGCTTCAATGTAATACTCCCTAAGACTCAAATGCATACTTTCACTCCTCACAGTATGGCGAACAACTAATCGACATAGTCCCAAACTCTGATTTCGATGCCATTGCGACCACCAAGAGAGTCATTAACCATAACGTCATTCCGGCCGCCGAGCCGGAATCTAAGGATGAGATGCCGTATCAAGTACGGCATGACGTCTACTTGTCATTGTAAACCTGATCCGCAATCTCGTCCTTATATCGTGCTTGATTATATCATGGCAAACTAAAAAGGCACGGGTATCCGTGCCTTTTAATCTACTATGAATCTAATATACTTTTTTTCTGTGAGCAACTCTGACAATCAAAATCACAAATTCGCACTTTTGCATTTGAAAGATAACACGATAATTTCCCACCCTAAGTCTTTTGTACCCTTTGTACTTACCTTTCAGTATCTTCAAATCGGGCTTTTCAACATTTTTACCATTGACGTACATTACCAATTCTTTGAGTTTTTCATCGATTTTTTCTCGAGCTTTATCTTCAAGATTTTCAAGATCCTTTCTTGCAGGTCTCGTCCAAAGTATCCTATACTTCAATATCAAATTCGTCAACCTCATAGTCCTTGAGATCCTCAGCACTTACTTCATTCAACAATTTCGTAAGTTCTTCTTCTTCCTGCGGATCACAAGGCTCAGCCAGGGTCATTATTTTGATGTAGTTCGGGTCAAATCCTTCCTTTTTCGCATACATAAGCACTGCTTTCTCAACAATGGAACTCACAGACTCATCATGTATCTTTTTCAAGTTGTTTAAAAGGTCCCATACTACAGGATCAAAAGTGAGGTTGTGCCTTTCCTTTAATTTTTCCATGCTCATCTTCCTTTCATACACATCTACACACATATTATACCATAAAAAAGGCACGGGTATCCGTGCCTTTTAATTTGCTGTAGGGGCAATTCATGAATTGCCCGTATCAAAAAACGTGAATTATCTGAACAATCTTAGAACCTGCTGCGGATTTGTATTTGCCTGTGCGAGCATGGCCATCGAAGACTGCAAGAGTATCTGCTGTTTAGAGAACACCATCATTTCCTTAGCCATATCTACGTCTTTGATCGTTGATTCTGCGGACGTCAAATTGGTTGACGCAGTCTGCAAGTTTTGAGTTATATGCGTCAGCCTGTTTTGAATGGCACCAAGTTTCGAAGCTTCAGTTGAAACAACCTGTATCGCATTGTCAACAAGAGTGATAGCGGACTGAGCACCTGTTTTTGTCGTGACATCTAAAGTGGAGAAATAGCCATTCCCGAGATCTGTACTTGAACCAGCTGTGCCTGTTGTGGATTCAAGTCCGAGAGCTTGAGCTCCCATGTCATTAATTCCAAGCTTTATCGTTTGTGATTGGTTTGCCCCAACTTGGAAAACCATGTCATTGTTCGAACTTGTCGCCTTGTCAAGTCTAATAGCTCCACTGTCAACCACTTGATAGGAACTGGTTGAACTAGAAGTGTAAACATTTGATATGCTATTTGACAAAGTTATATCTATAGCCGTTCCAGAGGTAACACTACCAGAAGCATTGGTAGTCGCGTTGATATACACTGTTGCGGTGGTTCCGTTCACATAGACACCAGTATAGCCAGAGAGACTGGCTGCACTACTGGTAGCGTTCTGAAGTTGACCATTGTAATACACCTGAATGGCATTTGGGGCACTCGCAGTTCCTGTCTCTATCGTATTTATAGTTATAGTAGTGTTTGCATTGACTTTTGCATTAGCCTCGATAGAAACTCCCGTTATTGTATTTGACGGATTGACAAGTGTTGCAGTTCCACTTGCGGCAACATTGTTCAAATTTCCATTAAGCAAAACCTGTGTGTTGAACTGAGTTGTATTTCTGATTTGATCGATTTGGCCTATGAGTTGGTTAACTTCTTTTTGAATCTGCTGTCTATCTGATGTCGTGTTTGTGTCGTTAGACGCTTCAACTGCCAATTCCCTCATTCTTTGAAGAATCGACTGCGTTTGATCAAGGGCACCAGACGCTGTTTGAATGGCGGAAATGGCATTTTGTGAGTTTTGAATTGCTGTGTTGAGTCCGCTGACCTGTCCCATCATCTTTTCAACGATGGCATAACCTGCCGCGTCGTCCGCAGCGCTGTTGATCCTATAGCCAGTTGACAGCCTTTGGATCGTTGTCTGCATTTCAGAGTTCGTTTTTTTCACACTCATCCATGCTTGTAAAGCCGGTATGTTGTGATCAATTCTCATAAACTTTCACCTCCATGTGAAGTAATCTTCCCTGTAAAAACGGTTGTGCACCACTGTTCTCAAAAAACTCTCTGGGCTCCGGAACCCTTTCCAAATGAATTATCGGCGCGTTCCTAAAAAACTTTAATCCTTAAAATGCAAGAACGCAGTTTCTTCCCTTGTCATTTCAAAGCTTTGAAACATAGTCTGAAAGAAAGAACAAATTTTACTTGCATTATTAAACATTTAACGTTAAAATGTAAAAAAGTGCGTATACGCAGCTGGAGGTGATCATCGTGAGTGAATATTTCAGCTTCAAGGGGAGAAAACTTGCTATTTCCAAAGAAGAAATAAGGAAAGCTATGAATAACATGCAGGCAAGTTCTACAAAAAGGCCCGGCTTTTTTCTTAAAAATGATGGGGATTTTTTTAGGGTGAAAGATGTTCTCGAAAAAGTTCAAGAAATGAGAGGGTTAGAACCAGCCAAAATAAGTAATACCATTCGCTACGATGTAAAAAACAGTCTTTTGAGGTTGGGGGTTGATGTTTGGGAGAAATCAAGAATTAACGGAGAAAAAGCTATTTGCGTTTGGACTAAGTACGTAAAAGATCGCACTAATAATTTTAGAGTGATATACAAAACACAAAAGATGGTCGAATGCGACCCTTACACTTTTAATCACGTTGGAGAGATCGCCGTTGCGAATGAAGCAATACCGTTTTTGGTAAAAAGAGCGGAAAAACCAATTCCTACAAAAAAAGGAGTGTATCTTGTTCTTTCTTCTAATAAGGATTCTCTTATTTTCTACTACGTTGACAAGACAAAAAATTTGAATAAAGAACTCAAGAAAATCATTGATATTTCAAAGATCATAAAACCTGACAAAGAAGATCTCGCCGATGATGAAGGAAATCTCAAAAATCCAGAGGAATACATAAAAAAAGTTGATACCAGATTCCATTCCAAATTTTCTGATGAGGATACTGAGCTCGTTTTGATAGCAACAAACATGCTGAGAACAATGCTAAATGATGAAATTTTAACTATAGAACCGCTTGATATTTATTTTTTAGAAACGAAGGATGCGAATGAAAGTAATAAGATTTACTCTTATATGATGAATTCAAATCCAAGATGGAATATGGAATTAGACTCGGTAAGAAAAATAGATGAAAAAGAGCTACAAATATATCAGCTTAAAATGGAACTTGAAGGATTCCACCCAAAGATATGGAGAAGAATACTTGTCAAAAATAAAACTTTCTTTCTTGAGCTTCATCATATCATACAGCTCTTAATGGGTTGGACAGATGAACATTTACACATGTTTCTCTCTGGAAATTATGAGATAAAGAACGAGATGATGCCTATATTTTCATTCCTTCGGAATAAAAAAGATTTCATAGAGTATATTTATGACTTCGGAGACGAATGGAGAATCAAGATTTCTCTTGAGAAAATCCTCCCTTTTGATAGAAAAACAAAACTTCCCATCTGTTTGGACGGCAAAATGGCTGGACCACCAGAAGACAGTGGTGGTGTGTGGGGATACATGGAAGATCTCGAAATTTTGAAAAATCCGAATGATGAAGAATACGAAGAAGTGCTCGAATGGTATGGAAAAGATTTTGATCCAGAAAAATTTGATATAAACAAAATAAACAAAAAATTAAGAAAGTTTCTCTGAAACTATATAACAACGCACTTTATGCAACACAAACCATATACGGGCAATTCATGAATCGCCCACATTTTTTGTATCCCTACAAGCGGTAGTGCTCTCATCAAAAATGAACAGAATATCAGGAAACTTAAGAGAATTCCACAGATCTTCTGCTAAATAGGAAAATTCGTCATTCTTTGAATGCTATCTCCTCGATTTTTAAAAGTAGCGACTTTAAAAATGGTACATCCTCCTTGACGCTTTTCCAAATAACCTTTATGTCTATTCCAAAGTACCCGTGAATAAGCTTGTCACGCATACCTGCCATTTCTCGCCACGGGATATTTTCATATTTCTTTTTTACAGAATCCGAAACTCTTTTGCTTGCTTCTCCAATGATTTCAAAGGCCCTCACAACTGCGTAAACAGTTTTATAATCCTTTGAAAATTCATCAAATCCGATACCATTTGTAAATTTCTCTATTTTCACAATCGCATCCAATATATCATAAAGATAATCTATGCTTTCTTTTTTTCTTTGCCCCATAGAATTATTACCTCTTCAAGGATATGCTTTCCTATGCGAGATTTCAATGCACTTTTCATGACCAAATCTATTTTGACCCCCAAGCGATCATTCAAATAACTTTCCAGTTCTATGAATTTAAGCAAAGTGGGAGTTTCCGAAAATTCAATAAGTACATCCAGATCGCTATTTTCTGTCTGCTTGTTTCTAACATAAGAACCAAAAATGCCCAATGACTTGACTTTGTATTTCTCTTTCAAAAAAACCTTTTCCTCTTTCAATAACTCTACGATGCTGGAAAGCTTCTTGATTTTCATGTTCATTTTCGTTTCCACAAAATATCACCACCTTTCGTTTCTCTAATTCATTATACATTAAGAACAAATGTAGTGCTCTCATCAAAAATGAACAGAATATCAGGGAACTTAAGAGAGATTTCTACACATCTGTTTGACGAAATTACACCCTTTGAATGAATTCTTCAAAAAAAGGATCGGCTATCGAGTATTTACCGTCTATCTCTAAAATAATTTCTCGTTCCTTTAGATTTTCAATCACTTTTGAAATGGAAGCAGGAGATTTTATCTCCCATTTCATAAGCTCTTCTGCTGAATAAGAGAATTCGCCATTTGATATCATCTTCAAAATTGTCAGAGTGTATTTGGAATTCAGATTTTCTAGATAGCGTACAATAAATGCTGTAAAAGTTGAAAAAAGAAAAAAGTTCCTGTATCCTAAGATTAAG
>JALSLY010000002.1 GCA_026988035.1 Thermotogae bacterium | reverse complement strand
CCGCGGTTCCCTTGTCTTTGCCAATCAAGCTACGAGATGCTGGTTTTTGTCTCGGTGGGTTTATCTCCCACTGAACATGTCTGCCTTTTCTGGACACACTCATTGCGGGCTTGACAATCATAACAGAGTCTTTGACCATAATGTCATTCCGGCCTACGAGCCGGAATCTAAGGATGAGATCCCGGATCAGGTCCGGGATGACATGTCGGTTTAAGACTCTATCAGATGAATCAGGTCCGGGATGATCTGCGATCAGTCCGGGACGACCTACGGTCGATTCAGGACAACGTTTATTTTTCCTTGATGATATTCTTAAATGAACATTTTGCAAATATGAAGTAGATCATTTTCTATGATGAGTCAATTTGCCACTTGAATTTTGGTTAAAAAAGATGTAGAATAAATTAGGACTAAAAAAGTATACTTTAATGGAGGTGCGCATAATGGCGCTGTTAAAGATATCTAACCTTCACGCTAAGGTGAATGATAAAGAGGTTATAAAAGGATTGAATATCGAGATCAATTATGGTGAGGTGCACACGGTTATGGGCCCAAACGGAGCGGGAAAAACGACTCTTGCTAATTTGATAATGGGAAACCCGAAATACGAGATCACAGCTGGAGAAATACTATTTGATGGAAAGAACATAATTGGTATGCCCGTCAATGAAAGAGCACAGTTGGGAATATTCCAATCGTTTCAATATCCTGAAGAAATACCCGGCGTGACTGTTAGAAATTTTTTGAAACTTGCTTATGATACTATTCATCCAAATGAGAAAATGAGTATTTTCGATTTTGGAGACATGCTGATTAAAATGTCAGATCAGTTGAAAATAGATAGGTCCTTTTTGGATAGATACATAAATGTTGGATTTTCCGGAGGAGAACGGAAAAAATCCGAGATACTGCAGTTAAACATACTCAAGCCCAAACTTGCCGTTTTAGATGAAACAGATTCTGGACTTGACATAGATGCTTTGAAAGTTGTAGCTGAAGGCATAAACAATGTCATAGGTCCAGATATAGGGATATTATTGATCACTCACTATCAAAGAATTCTTGATTATGTCAAACCTCACTTTGTTCATGTTTTCATCGACGGTAAGATCGTGAAAACCGGTGGTCCTGAAGTGGCAAAAGAGCTCGAAATTGAAGGCTACGAATCATTTGTAGTGTGAGGGGGCGAAGTTGTGAGCAAAAATATGAAAACATTTGAAGAAGTCAATTACATTGTAAAAAGTGCTCCTGGCTTTAACAAGAAGCTTATCGAGGAAATATCTTTAAGTAAAAGAGAGCCAGATTGGATGAAAGAGCTTAGGCTCAAATCGCTTGAATTTTTCTTGAAGAGACCGAACCCGAATTTCGGAGTTGATATCTCAAAGCTTGACATAAATGAGATTATTCCATATTTGAAGCCAAACGCTAAAAAATCTGCGTCGTGGGACGAAGTTCCAGAAGAGATAAAAGACACTTTTGAAAAGCTTGGAATTCCGGAGGCTGAGAAAAAAGTACTTGCTGGTGTTGGAGCGCAGTACGACTCGGAAGTGGTTTATCAGAATATAAAGAGGCAGCTTTCAAAATTGGGAGTTATATTCTTAGATATGGAGACTGCTGTTAGAGAATATCCAGAGATCGTCAAAAAGTATTTCATGCACGCTGTTCCTCCAAATGATCACAAATTTGCCGCTCTTCATGGTGCTGTTTGGAGCGGAGGATCTTTCGTTTATGTTCCCGAAAATGTGGAAGTTCCTATGCCTTTGCAAGCATATTTTATGATGGCATCGCCGGGAATGGGACAGTTTGAGCATACGCTTATAATTGTTGATAGAGGTGCGAAGCTTCATTTCATAGAAGGATGTTCTGCTCCAAAGTACAGTGTGTCGAACCTACACAGTGGGATGGTAGAGATATACGTCGAAGAAGGTGCTACGATGCGCTACAGCACGATTCAAAACTGGTCGAAGAATACTTACAATCTAAACACAAAACGTGCAATAGTAGGTAAAGATGCCACCATGGTTTGGGTCTCTGGCTCTATAGGATCAGCAAAAACAATGCTTTATCCTGCCAGCATTCTAAAAGGCAAAGGTGCGCGTGCCGAGCATATGAACATCACGTATGCAGGTAGTGGCCAGCATTTAGATACGGGGTCAAAAGTGATTCATTTGGCTCCTTATACCTCTTCAAAGGTAGATGCAAGAAGCATAAGTTCAGATGGAGGATGGGCCTTTTACAGAGGACTTTTGAAGGTATCAAAACTCGCACATCATGTAAAATCAAGTATTGAATGTTCTGCTTTGATGATGGATAACAGATCCGCTTCCGATACGGTTCCAATAATAGAGGTCATGAACAACGAAGCCGATATAGGGCACGAGGCTCGTATTGGAAGGATAAAAGAAGAACAGATTTACTACTTGATGAGTCGAGGATTAAGTGAAGACGATGCAAAGGCCTTGATAGTTCGGGGGTTTATGGCGCCGATTGTCAAGCAGCTTCCTTTGGAGTACGCGATAGAATTCAACAGGCTCGTAAGTATGAACTTCAAGTCTAATTTGGGGTGATGGTTATGGAAATGGTAATGGTTAGGCAAGCAACGCCAGCATTTTATACGCCTTCTGATTACAAAGTAGATGATGCAAAAAAACTTGGAAATTTTGAATGGCGAAAGCCCTTTGCGGAAGAATATATAGAAACTGGATTTCCAAAATGGAAGCGCTTGAATTTGTCACAAATATTACTCGGCAAATTGAAACCATACACAGGAAAGTTCTTAAGTGGGAATGCGCAAGTTCTCAAAACGCTCGATAGAGCGATAGAGGAAAATCTCGTTAAAGAGTTTTCAAACGTTGAGTTTAGAGGTGCGCATCCGAAATTCACACTCATGTCTCAAGCGTTCTTTAACGCAGGTTTCTTTTCTGAAATAAAAGGACATGGTAACGTGTACGCGCATTATGATCTCAACGCTAATTCCACAACGATAGAGAACTCGGTAGTCATCATTAGAAGTGGTTCCAAAGCTATTGTGATAAGAGAGATCACAGGAAAGGGAAAACTCAGAGTTTCGGCGACAAAGTTTCTTGTTGAGAAGGGATCTAAATTAAAGTTTTTCAACATATTGATCGCACCTAACACTTCTCTGTCTGTAGATTCAAATTTGTACATAGTCAAAGAAGGTGCTGATGTAGAAGTGTACGATATTATCCTCGGAAGTGAAAAGGTGGCATCAAACCATGAATTCAGACTTGTTGAGCCTGAAGCAAAAGTAAAGCTCACATCTGCTTATTTTGAATTGGCACAAGAGCGTGCTGATCTGGAGTATAAGCTCATTCATAATGCTCCAAAAACGTTCGGCCGATTAAAGGGAAACGGTGTGGTCGGTGATGAAGCTTACATGGTATTCAGGGGAAATATTGATATTCCTCACGAGTCATATGGTGTAGATTCAGAAGAAGAAGGATATACGCTTAATCTCTCACCGAAAGCGCGAGTAGATGCAATACCAAGCTTGAATGTCAGGAACAACACAGTAAATGCCCGACACGCGGCATCGATTGGAAAGCTGGATGAACAGAAACTTTATTACATGATGTCAAGAGGCCTTGACAAACAAATGGTAATGAGGCTTATAATAGAAGGCATGTTTAGACCAATTATAGATGCTATTCCAATGAAATTAGTGAAAAGAGATGTTGAAAATGGGCTATTTTCCAGGATCTGACATTGAAAAGGATTTTCCAATTTTATCCACGGTTTTCGAAGATGGATGTAAGTTGGTTTACCTTGATAGTGCAGCAACAACTCAAAAGCCAAGGTGCGTGATCGAAAGGATCACGCGTTTTTACGAATCTGAAAATGCCAACGTTTCAAGGGGAGCTCACAAGCTTGGTGCTACTGCCACATCTGAGTACGCGAAAGCAAGGGAAACTGTTGCGAGATTCATAGGTGCGAAACCCGAAGAGCTAATATTCACTTCCGGAGCGACTGAATCTATAAATGCGATTGCCTACGGTTGGGGGGAAGAGAACATTCATCAAGGTGACGAGATAGTGGTATTGGTAAGTGAACATCATAGTAATTTCATTCCATGGCAGCAGCTTGCCAAAAGACGAGGGGCTAATTTTAAAATAGTTGACGTAAAGCCAGATGGAACTGTTGATCTAAATGAATTTAAAAAAATTGTTACGTCACGCACCAAAATAGTTGCTTTTGCTCATGTTACAAACACATTTGGAGTGATACATCCCGTGCGAGAAATGATCGAAATTGCTCATTCTAAAGGGGCGGTTGCCGTTATCGACGGTGCCCAGTCTGTGCCTCATATTTTAACGGATGTGAAGGAAATCGGAATGGATTTTCTCGCCTTCTCCGGTCATAAGATGCTTGGACCAATGGGTATCGGCGGATTGTATATATTGAAAGATAGGATGAGTGAAATGAGACCCTTTTTCACGGGAGGAGGCATGATAGATCGTGTTAATGATGATTCTACAGATTTTGCCCAACCTCCTGAAGAATACGAAGCTGGAACTCCGAATGTAGCTGGAGCGGTAGGATTAGCAACCGCAGTTGAATATCTCGAAAAAGTTGGCATGGACCATGTTCTTGACAATGACCAAACTCTTTTAGAATACGCATACAAAAAGCTTGATAGAGTTAAGGGCTTGACCCTGTATGGTACGCGCGATTTTGAAAAGCGCGTCGGTGTGCTTTCATTTAACATTGAAGGTGTTCATCCACATGATGTGGCGACAATTTTAGATGCCCACGGAGTGGCAGTAAGGAGCGGTCACCATTGTGCCCAACCTCTTATGAAACATCTTGGCATATTTTATACAGCCCGCGCCAGTTTTTACATATATAATAAAAAAGAAGATATTGATATTCTTGTTGATGCGATAAAAGACGTAAAAGAGAGGTTTTCGTGATGGATCTTTCGGATCTTTATGCAGAAGTCATAATAGATCATCAGAAGAATCCAAGAAATTATGATGAAATTGACAACAGAGACAAAGAGATTCAGCTTACAAATTCATCGTGTGGAGATGAGGTAATTCTTCAAGTCAAATTTGACGGGGATATGATACAAGATATCGCGTTTCACGGACACGGTTGTGCTATAAGTACCGCTTCGGCATCGATCATGACTGAATTGGTAAAGGGAATTTCAAAGAAAAAGGCTGAAGAG
>JALSLY010000001.1 GCA_026988035.1 Thermotogae bacterium | reverse complement strand
GGGATGACGGTATAGCAATCGTAAAACATACGAATCCATGTGGCGCATCTGAGTTTAATAAAAATTTGCTTGCCACTTTTGAAAGGGCTCTTTCTGGAGATCCTAAATCTGCTTTTGGCGGTGTTCTTTGCGTAAATGGCGCAATAGACGAAGAGCTCGCCAAAGCGATAAAACCGCACTTTTGGGATATCATATCTGCTCGAAAGATCACAAAAGAAGCTCAGAATATTTTTAAGAAAAAAAGTGCTTCATTGGTAGAATTTGCCCCTATTGATTCTTCATTAGAATGGAAAATTATAGATGGTGTAGCACTTATTCAAGAATCAGATGTTGGAAATCCCTATGCGGAGCTGAAATGCGTTACTTCCAGAAAACCTACTGATAAGGAAATTAAAGATGTGAAATTTGGCCTTAACGTGATAAGACATGTGAAATCCAACGCCGTGATCCTCGTAAAAGATGGAATGCTTATCGGCCTCGGAGCGGGGCAGCCAAGTCGTGTTGATTCGGCAAAGTTAGCGGTCGAAAAGGCGAAAGAATTTGGTCATGAAATCGATGGTTCCGTTATGCTATCCGATGGATTCTTTCCGTTTTCAGATTCTGTTCAAATCGGATTGGACAACGGCGTGAAATGTTTTGTTGAACCTGGAGGTTCAAAAAGAGACGTTGAATCGATCGATGTTTGTGAAAAGGCAAACGCCTCCATGATATTCACCAGAAAGAGACTGTTCAGACACTGAGTTTGGAGTGATCAAAGTGAAAGTCTTGATTTACGGTAACGGTGCGCGTGAGCATGCTTTGGCATGGAAGCTATCACAAAGTAAAATAGTGGATGAATTGTTTCTTGTCGATCCCAATCCATTAATGAAACCTCTCGGAAAAACCATCCACGCAGACAATTTTGAAGAGATCGTTAAAGAAGTGAAAACCAATGATATCTCTTTGGCACTCATAGGACCAGAGGCTCCATTAACTGCAGGAATTGCAGACATTTTGGAGTTGAACGGCGTACCAACATTTGGGCCACACAAAGCTCAGGCATGGCTTGAATCTTCAAAAGCATGTGCTAAAGAGTTCAACTTCAGAAATGGTATTCCCTGCGCAAGATCGGTAACTGTGGACAATTTTAGCGATGTGGAAAAAGTACTTCTTGAATTCGAACCACCGTATGTTTTGAAAGCAGATGGACTGGCTGGTGGAAAAGGCGTATCAATTGTTGAAAATTTTGCCAATGCATCGGAAGAAGCCAAATCCATGCTTGAAGGCAAATTTGGGGTTTCTTCCAAAAGAATTGTGATTGAAGAGTTCCTTAAAGGTGAAGAATTATCCGTCATTTGTCTTTATGATGGAAAAATCCTTCTTCCAATGGATTTCGTCAGAGATCACAAAAAACTTAGGGATAGCGATAAAGGACCAAACACTGGAGGAATGGGCGCTTATTCTCCCGTGATGCTAACAGAAAAGCAAAGAATAAGTGTTTCCGAAGTTTTGAGCAAGATCTCACAAGCACTGAAAAAAGAAGAAATAAAGTATCACGGTGTGCTTTACATCGGTATGATGATCACGAAAGAAGGTGCCAAAGTTCTTGAGTACAACGTGCGATTTGGTGACCCGGAAACTCAGGCATTGATGGTGCGACTTGAAAATGATTTTGGTAATGTCTTAAAAGCAACCATGGAAGAACGTTTGGATGGGTTAAGACTAAAATGGGGAGAAAATTCAAACGTTTTAGTGATCGCATCCAAGGGATACCCATTTTCACCTCAAAAAGGTGTGGAAATCTCCGGGATAAAAGAAACTGCTTCTTTGACGGGTGTTACCGTTTTCGGTGGTGCTATCACCGAAAAAGATGGAAGGATCTTTTCAAATGGTGGCAGAGTGCTAAACGCTGTGGCGGTCGGAAAAGGCGCCCACGAGCGAACACTCGGATTCGCAAAACACTTAAAGTTCGATGCGAAATTCTACAGGACAGATATAGGAGAATAACACCATGCTCTTTTTCACTAATGAAATGAGAAACTTCTTTTTCCGTGTTTTGTTTTTTCAATTACCATGGAGTGTAAGTGTAGGAGGAACTGTTAAACGTTATTTTTGATTTTCATCCGTTTTTCTTCACACCTAATTCCATCGCAACACATCTCAAATCCGAGTTCTCTATTAATGCGTCTTTACTTACACCAATGAAATCATTACCAAACATTTTGTAAAAATCCGATTCAACGGAGAGCTCGGGAAGTCTACCAAGGAATTTTCCATTTTCCCACAAAAGTGGCACCTGAATAGGTGCTCCAAATTTTCCATCTGGTGTGAACCCGCCGCCCATAGAGATAAGCACAAAAATTGCTTTTCTTTCACCAATAAGCTCTTTGAGAGTTTTTTGAGATGGTGATATATGAAGATCCACAAAGCCTATCTTAGGAACATCGTCGTAGTCGCCACCAGCAGCACCTGTTAAGGGGAGCTTAAAGAGTCTCGCATATTTTTTGGATGTGTACGGTGCTTTGAGCACTCCATTTTCAATCAGATTATATCTGAAATCGTTGTTCAACGTACCTTCAATATCGAAGAAAGGTCCAAAGTGGTTATCTTCTGGGTTATTTGTTTGGTAAAGTGTAAAATTATCGTTGAAAAGCTTTTGATTCAATTTTCCAGAAAGTATGGAACTGTTGGCACCAAATGACAGGCCGTTGAGGGCATCGTAAAATTTGGATTTGTAATCCATGCTGTTTTCAAGGAAAATCACTGGATACTTTCCATCATCAAAGTGATCTATTTTATTCTCATACGACTTCAATATTGTGTTTGCGTATTCTAAAAAAGCTTCTCTGTTATAGTGAAAACTTGCGTATTCGATGATCCCATCAATAATGTTAGGTGATTCCTTGTGTTTAAATACGAATGAAAATTCTGTGTGTGAAGCGTTGTATTTCAGATTAAGACCTTTGTCATTTTCCATTCTCACGCCCATTTTTGCCAATTTTTCTTTGTCAAAGAAAATAAAACTGGGGTTTGCAGCTTTTAGCTCATTCAACAGCTTTTCCACTTCTTCATAAAATTCCTCGACATCGCTAAAATCACCTTTCACCGTCACGTTTTTTTTCGTATCACATGTAGGATCCTCTGGATATTCTATCTTGTATGAGAGCTTTTCCATAGCCTCTTTTTCAAGCTCTTCTAAGGAAACATTACCAAGTTTGCCAGCTACTCCTATATAACCATCTTTGTATATTCTGACAGTGTTTTTCTCCACCATCTTAGTTTTTACGCCATTGATCTCGTTATTCACGATGCTCACGATAAATTCATCTGTGACCACTTTATACACTTCTTTAAACATATCTTTCACCTCTCATTGCACGTTTAAAGTTCTCACTCGCACGTGTGGTCCGCCAAATCCTACGGGAAGAGGGTACTGTTCAAATTTTCCGCACCCACCCGTAACAAACGATAAAATTTTAAAATCGTTAGAAAGGCCCTCTATATTATAGAGCGCTTCAAAAACACTACCTGTAACGACGGATATCTTCACAGGTTCTGCAAGTTTTCCATTTCTTATCATGTAGGCCAATGAAGGAGCGATGGTAAAAGTGGACATACCCGTACCATATTTTACCGTTTCTACATATATTCCTTCCTTGATATCGGAAATGAGTTCTTCGAATGTCTTGTCTCCAGGCTCAATATAGGTTGTTGTCATGCGTACAATAGGTTCATACTCAAATGACACTGCCCTTGCATTTCCCGTCGGTTTTTCGTATAGAGCTGCCGCAGTTTGTGCACTATGCAATCTGCCGGAAAGTATTCCATTCTTTATGAGGTATGTTTTCTTGGCTTTTGTTCCTTCGTCATCAAAGGGAGTATATCCCATCCCGATTTCATTTCCATCATCCACAATGGAAAGTATTTCACTGCCGACTTTTTTACCAATTTCCCACTCTTCCATCATCTTTTTATCACCAATCATAAAATCTGCTTCGCTTTTGTGGCCAAAGCTCTCATGCGCGAAAACCCCCGCTGCCACCTGTGAAAGGACAACCGTGTACTTACCAGGTTTTACTTCCACGGCATTTTTTAGAAAATCGGTGGATTTACGCAATTTTTCATGCATCTTTTCGACATTTTCTTTCTCAAGCTCCGAAAACGTTGTTCCATAACCATCGTATGTTTCACTGAACCTTTTTTCACCATTTGTCATTTCAAATCTCACGCTAAATCCTATGTTTTGTGTATCAAATTTCAGATTTGCACCCTTTGAAGAGTAAAACTCTTTCTCAACACGTTTTTCCACATATCTGGCGCTCCATAGCTTTATGTATTCATTCGTTGGATAAAACTTTTTCAAAAATTCGATCTTCTTTTCCATCGGAACTGTGAAAACCGATTTTTCTCCAGAAAAATTCAGATATTTTCCCTCGTTGACTTCAAATTTTTTCACAACGGGATTTGTAGATAAATTTACATCTTTCACATGCTCAGCAAACCGATCTATGTTTTCTTGAATCGAATTAACATCTGTAGTTGCGGTGTTATACCATTTGCTGCCATCGTAGATCCTTATAAATGCAGCTTTATATTGTCGCTTTTTGATATCTTCCATTTTTCCGTTTGTTACCCTTATGTTAGTTTCAAACACATTTTCCACACGTACATCTGTATACAACTTTTTTGGAAATTCAAACATATCTTTTCTCCTTTCCCATGGTAATTTCACCATGCGAGTAACTTCTTTGATAACCACAATTCAAGTATATCATGCAGAGTATGTGACATGCCTCATCACTTCATGGCATGCTCTAATTATTTTCTCAAGTTGTGGTCAACTTTACAAGCCAATGGCTTTTAACAAATATACATCGCTTTTCAAGCGATAAGGGAATTTTTTTCGAAGATGTTATCCCGGACCTGATCCGGGATCTCATCCTTAGATTCCGACTCGTAGGCCGGAATGACATTATGGTCAAGGACTCTGTTATGATTGTCAAGCCCGCAATGAGTGTGTCCAGAAAAGGCAGACATGTTCAGTGGGAGACAAACCCACCGAGATAAAAACCAGCATCTCGTAGCTTGGTTGGCAAAGGTAAGAGTAATCGACCCTTTGAAGCCCAACGACAAAGCCGTTTAAGGAACGGTGAACGAGATTTCGGGCCGTAATGAAAATGAACGCACAGGTAGCCTCGAAAGGCTATTCCAAAGGCCGAGCTTTTTCATTGCAAGTGAAGGCAGTATGAATACATGTAAACTGGTTGACACGTGTATTCACT